>NZ_JPUW01000018.1:0-45446 GCF_000743635.1 Lysinibacillus sp. BF-4
AGAGGGGGAGGGAAGTTACTATTATTTTGTATCAGTTGCATCGTCGTCATCATTTGTTTCGCTATCGTTGATGTCGTCCGATCCTTCGACATCATTTGTATTACCGTCTTTATCGTCGTCTGTTTCAACTTCAGCGTCTTTATCTTCATCTTTATCCATGTCGTCAACCTGCGTATCTGTTTCGGTATCCACTTGAGGTGTTTCTACGTTATTGTCGTCATCAACTGCTGGGGCGTCATCCTTATCCACCTCATCTGTACCGCAAGCGGCTAGTGCTAGCATTGACGCTAATAGTGTTGGAGCTATCCATTTTTTCATAATGTATTACCACCTTTTCTTTGTGATAACTATCTTTTGCCGATTATGCGCTTAGGCAAACCTTACGAATTTGTCACGTTATGTACAAAAAAAGCCTACCGCAATGGGTAGCTTTTATCATGTTTATTTTTCGCCGCTTAGTTTAACTAAGATTTTAGCTTGTGTTTTGTCGTTTGTTAACGCTTCAAAGCCTTGGTCAACAATATCGTCAAGCTCGATTTGGCTTGTAATGATACCTTGTGGTGTTAATTGACCTGTACCCATTAAGTGGATAGTTTGAGCGAATGAAGATGGTGTGTAAGCAATTGTTGATGTTACTTTAACACCTTTATTTGTAAGCTGGATTGGGTTCCAGTTAATAGGACGAGCAAAGATTGAAACGATAACCATTGTACCACGTGCGCGTGTTACTTCGATGGCTTGTTCAAACGTTGGTGCAACGCCAGCTACTTCAAATGTTACGTCAGCGCCTTCTGGGATTAACTCATAAACCGCTTTGATTGGGTCTACTTTACCTGAGTTAATTACGTGTGTTGCGCCAAGTTCCATTGCTTTTTCTAGACGTTCGTCTGAAAGGTCAAGTACTACGATTTTAGTAGCACCTGCTGCTTTTGCAGCGTTTGCTGTTACTAAACCGATTGGGCCTGCACCGAAGATTACTACGTTGTCGCCTAAGCGTACGTCGCCTTCTTTGATGGCTTGTACAGCTACTGCTGTAGGTTCAACTAAAGCGCCGTCTTGTAAAGACATGCCTTCAGGTAATAGGTAAACGTTGCTCTCTGGTGCGTTAGCAAATTTAGTGAAACCACCGTCACCATGTAGGCCGATGAAGCTAAAGCCATCATAGCAATCTAAGTCTTCTGGTTTGTTTCCGTATGTAAGTGTAGGGTTAACTGCCACACGGTCGCCAACTTTAAATTTTGTTACGTCTTTACCAACTGTTTCAACGATACCTGCGAATTCGTGACCCATGATTAATGGTGCTACTTCGCCTGTTAAGTCGTTTTTCTCGCCAACTGGAACAAATACAGGTCCCTCTTGGTATTCGTGTAAGTCTGAGCCACAAATGCCTGCCCAAGCTACGCGTACTGTAACTTCGTTGTCTTTCAGTTGTTTTAATTCACGTTCCTCCACGCGAATATCCTTCTGACCGTACCATACTGCTGCTTTCATGTTTTGTGTCCTCCCATAATGGTCAACTAGTAGTAACTTTACTACCGCAACTATCGTATCACCGTTCATTATTCAAGTCTAGCGAAAGCCTTATAAAATGCTATACTTATGTAATGGAGGCGAAGTGAATGAATAATGCAAGCTTAGTATTAGAAGGCGGTACGTTTCGTACAATTTTTACCTCAGGCATATTGGATGCTTTTTTAGAAAATAACATCGAGATGCCTTATGTGATAGGGATTTCAGCGGGCGCAATTAATGCTTGCTCGTATGTTTCTAAGCAACCTGAGCGTACGTTTCGTACCATTTCGACCTATCGTAATGATCCTCGTTATATGGGGTGGCGTAATTTTTTAACGGAAAAAAGCTATTTTGGACTTAATTTCTCTTATAATATTTTACCTAACAAACTTGATTTTTTTGATTGGCAAACGTTCCGTAAATTTGATGGGGAAGTAGAGTTTGGGGTAACAAATGCCTTAACGGGTGAGGCAGAGTATTTAGACGCATTAACGATGGATGATGAGTGTATGATGTTACGTGCGACATGTGCGCTACCTGTATTGTTTCCCGAAATTAAAATTAATGATACTCCGTACTTTGACGGTGGTTTAGCGGATGCTGTTCCTATTAAACGTGCAGAGGGAAAAGGCTATGCTAAACATATTATTATTTTAACGCGTCCACCAGGTTATCGTAAGTCGCTAGACGGTCAATCTAAATGGGTAATGCGTGCCTTTAAAAAGCGCTATCCTGAGATTGCTAAAAGTCTTGCTACGCGTGCGGAGCGCTATAATGCAACGATGGATTATATTGAGCAGCTTGAAGCGGATGGCAAAGCGTTTGTTTTTCGTCCACCTGTGCCAGTCGCAAGTTTTGAGAAGAACCCTAAGATTATGAAAATCACTTATGATTTAGGTTATCGTCAGATGTTATCGCGTAAAGATGAGTTGCAGGTATTTTTACAAGGCTGACGAAGCGGTTTACAACTATACTAAAAGGAGATGGGTACTACTATGAAAAACTTTTTAAATAATTTGACGGGCAATATGTCCGAAAGCACAGTAAACGAAGCGGCAAGAAAATTAAAAGATTTATTAGTTTCAAATGAAACGGTAGAAAAATCTTTTAAAATTTTTAGAGATGCGATTGTTTTTACTAACTTGCGTATTATTTTAATTGATGTACAAGGTGTGACGGGTTCTAAAGTGTCTTACCATTCCATTCCTTATAAGAGTATTGTGTCTTATGAAATTGAAACCGCAGGCACATTAGATCTTGATTCTGAGCTTAAAATTTATATTTCTGGTCAAGCTGAACCACTAAAAAAAGAGTTTAAAAAAGGCTCCAATATTAAAGAAGTAGGGCAATTAATTGGAGAGCATCTTTTGCACGTATAAAATGTAAGAGAAGAGGAGGTGTATTTTAGCACCTTTTCTTTTTAAAAATATTTTAGTTTACATAATATAGATTGTTGGAAGTTATGTCTCATTGAATAGTAAACTATTAATAGTGAGACAAAATAGCCATTTTTCTTTATGTTACACTACATAGTATCTTCTATAGAAAGTGGCTGATGATATGTTGCAACCTAAATTACCTGCAAAACTTGAACAACAACGCTTTATACCAACGGATGATGGCTTTGTACAAGATGTTCATTTAATTAATGAAGTCATACCAACAAGCACACATTTACAAGAGTTTCATCGTGTGCGCTTTACAAATGTGCGTTTTGAAGACAGCGCCTACTATTTTAGTGACTGTGTATTTGAAAACTGTGACCTTGCTAATGCTACTTTGCGTGACGCTGGTTTACTACGTTGCAGCTTTGTCACTAGTCGCCTAACAGGTATCAATCTCAGTGAAGCTACACTTAAGCATGTGCATTTTAAAGATTGCCATATGCACTATGCCTCGTTTGCTTTTAGCAAATTGCAAAGTACAAATTTTACGGATTGCTTGCTGCGTGATACTGATTTTGCCGAAACCATTTGTAAGGACGTAAATTTTATAGCTTGTGAGCTAACAGGTGCTAACTTTAGCAAAACGCCTTTAGCTGGTGTTGATTTACACCAATCTCAATTTGAGCAACTGACACTCGAAATTGACAACTTGCGTGGCTGTACCGTTAATGAACAGCAAGCCCAACAATTCCTTCAATTATTACAACTCCATATAAAAAACTAGAGACTGGCATTATAGCCAATCTCTAGCCGCTTCGACCTCACTACGCGTTAACTGATGTCCATTATGCTCCCAGTGGGTTGTAACCTGAGCGCCTACCGCCGTTAATAACGAGGCTAACTCAATTGCTTCCTCTTTAGGGCATAGTGGGTCATTGTCCCCTGCCGCAATAAACACGCGTGTTGCCTGCTGTGGTAAAACATGATTACGCAGTGGCACCATAGGATGATGTAAAATCGCCGCTGCAAACGCATCACTATAATGAAACAGCATACTTGCCGCAATATTTGCCCCGTTCGAGTACCCAACAACTACCGCTTGCTCCATATCAAAGTCATAACGTTTAGCCGATTCTAGGATAAACGTATAAAGCGATGCTGTACGTGCACGTAAATCAGCCTCATCAAATACCCCTTCAGCCAAACGTCGGAAAAAGCGCGGCATACCATTCTCTAGCACTTCCCCGCGGATGCCTAAGCGATTAGCTGTAGGATCCATAATATCCCCTAAACCAAGCAAATCATGCTCATTGCCACCTGTGCCATGTAAAAATATGAACGTACGTGTACCCGTACCTTTATGAAAAATGTGCTCCATTTTCAACGCCCCTTTTATCTCGAATTCAAAGTAATTATACAAAACCCTACAAAATTTGCAATAAAAACGACTTTTCGTAAAAAAAAATTTGAAATTAGTTTAATTATTTCCCAGCTTTATTCCGCTATGTTATATAACAACTTCCTGCTGGGCATAAATGTTAACTTACCAATTATCACTTTTCTACACATAATTTGCTTTTATCGCTCTTGTAAGATTCTTGTCGATTAAACCAAAATCTCTTTAATTAGTTATTTGAGTAATAGTATGAGTATATAATATTGTTTTTTATTCATAGCGAATTTCTCTACATAAAGCTTGTTATTTCTCGCTATTTCCACATCGCTTACGAAGGGTGAATTTTCTAAAAACTAAAAATTTAGTATTGCATTATAGGTTTTTGTTGCATAGAATGATGACATGCCTCACAAAGAGGAACAGTAATATCATGTTTAAAACAGAAATATTAATCGTTAGGGGGAAATTCTATGACAGAGCAAAAGGGCAAGGCGCAGTCACCTACATTCGACAGTAAGGACTACGCGGCAATTGAAGCAATGGACAGCTTTAACACCTTTGTACGTAAGAAAAACACATTTTTATTCTCGATGACAGCAGGCTTCCTATTCTTTTATATCTTACTTCCAATCTTGGCGTTCAAACCTGTTCTACAACAAAAGTGGTTCGGAAATATTACAGGGGTTTGGGTGTACTCAGCAGGGCTGTTTATTATGACAATTGTACTTTGTACGATTTATATTAAACGCGCAGCAAAATTTGATAAAGAAGCGGAAGCCGTAATTGCGGAGTACCGTGCGAAGGGTGGTAATTAAATGAATTTAGTATCAGTTGGTTTCTTCTTAGGTATTGTAGGTCTAACGTTAATTGTTACGTACTTTGCGGCAAGACGTACTTCATCAGCAAGTGACTTCTATACAGCAGGTGGCGGTTTAACAGGCTGGCAAAATGGTTTTGCTATTGCGGGTGACTACTTATCAGCAGCGGCATTCCTTGGGGTATCTGGTGCGATTGCATTAACAGGGTTTGATGGTTTCTTCTTCTCTGTAGGTTATGTTGTAGCTAACCTTGTATTACTTTATATCATTGCAGAGCCAATGCGTAACTTAGGAAAATACACATTAGCAGATATGTTAACGGCTCGTTTTAATGAAAAGCGCGTACGTGGCGTAGCAGCAACAGGTACGATTGTTATCGTTATCCTTTATATGATTGCACAGCTTGTAGGTGCAGGCGCACTTATTAAATTATTATTTGGTATTGAATATTGGATCGCTGTATTAATTGTAGGCGTTATGATGACGACATACGTATTATTTGGTGGTATGACTGCAACATCTTGGGTACAAATCATTAAAGCAGGACTGTTACTCTTTGGTACAGGGCTACTTGCTGTACTTGTCTTTGCAAAATTTGATTACTCGATTATGAATATGTTTGACACAATTGCAGTTGAACACGGAGAGCAATACTTAGTGCCAGGCATGAAGTACTCAAGCTCTATTGACTCAGTATCAATGATGATGGCACTAGTATTAGGTACATCAGGCTTACCTCACATCCTTATGCGCTTCTTTACCGTTAAAGATGCTAAAACAGCACGTTCTTCAATTTCTTGGACAACTTGGATTACTGCAATCTTCTTCTCATTAACGATTTTCTTAGGCTTAGGTGCCCTACACCTAGTAGGCGCAGAAAATATTATGGCTGAGAGTAAAGCTGGTAACACAGCAGCACCATTATTAGCAGAGTACTTAGGTGGCGATGTATTAATGTCATTCATTAGTGCAGTAGCCTTTGCTACAATTTTAGCTGTAGTATCAGGATTAGTATTAACAGGTGCATCAGCAATTTCGCATGACATTTATGGCGAAATCATTAAAGATGGTAACCTAACAGAGAAGCAACAAGTATTAGCGGCTCGTATTGGTTCAATCTCAATTGCGATTATTTCAATCTTCTTAGCATTATTCGCACAAAGCTTAAACGTATCCTTCCTAGTATCCTTTGCCTTCTGTATTGGTGCATCGGCTAACTTACCAGTTATCCTCTACACAATTTACTGGAAGAAGTTTAACTCAACAGGCGTTGTAGCTGCAATTACAACAGGTGTACTATCTTGCTTAATCTTAGGTGCAATGGGACCAAACATTTGGTCAGAAGTACCAGGCGCAGCCATCTTCGTTGGTAAGCCACTTGTTAACTTAGCAGTACCAGCTATTATCACTATCCCACTTGGATTCCTTGCAGGCTATGTGGGTACAATGATTGGTGCGCGTAAACATAACACAGCAGACGCAGAGCGCATTTACAAAGAAATCCGCGTAAAAGCAAACACAGGTGTTTCTGTACAAGACGTATCACATTAATACATGAGGCGCTACTCTTAGGAGTGGCGCTTTTTTTGTTGTCTAGTCATTTGCTATACTAAAGATTCAAGGAGGTTATTTATGTATACCATTGCCTTAATCATTTTAAGCATACTACTCCCCGTTCTATTAGCACGGAAGTCACTGGCTGTATGGCAACGCATCATGCTACGTTTACAGTTGCAACTCCAGCGCGACGTACAAAGTGAGCTACTGCGTGATTTGTTAATGCGAATGCAAGTCACTACGGATGTACAATTGCAATCCCACCATAAAGTTGTAAGTTATATTTTACCGCGCATCCCCCGCTTTATCTCAGAGGGAGCGCTTAGCGAGCAAGAAGCAGACGACTTTTTACGTTATACAGCTACCCTACAAGTAATGGCACATGAGCCGCTTCTCGCCATTACACAACGCTTTGTAAAGGAACATACAGAAGTACGCAAAAACTATCGTCGTCCTGAGGACTATGACGCACAGCAAGAGCATGCGTTGTTCCGCACGTATTATCGTGATGTACATATGTTATGGAAGGAGCAAACACATGCGATTCTTTAATACCTTTATCCGCATAGCACTTCAAAAGCAAGCGCTATACAAATATCGTGTTTTTTCCTTATTATATGTCGTATGCTTTATTAACGTTATGTTAGCGACTTTATTGACGGACAGCATCCCTATGGCTGTGCTTGCCCTTGTTGGCATTACCTTATTAACCTTCTACTATACGAAAAAGTTAACATCACCAGCACACTTTTTACCTATTGAAAGCAAGGCAGCTGTTACGGTTTATAATTTTGATAATGAGCAGCAATCCTTGATGGCTGAGGTGACATTAGATTGTAAAGCAGGAAAATTTATAATGGCTACTGCTAGTAAACAACAACTAGCTGCGCTGTTTTTAGCCGAAAACGAGGAGAATAACGACTTTTATAAACTCATGTTACAGGCAAAAACGCAGTATCATACCCTCTCTACAGCTTATCGTACAAGCCCTGATTTACTGATTGCAGAGGCGTTAGGTGTAGTAACTATGTTGCATAGTCATTTAGTGCACGGAGCAGAGTTTACAGAGCGTGCCTTGTCGTTACCTAATAGTTTTCCGCGCAAGCCAACCGAAGCTCATACGTATACGTTGCAACTCATTCGTATTGCGCTTAACCGTATGGACGAAGCGATTGCACATATTGGCGCACAACAACATACGCAACAATTGGAAAAAGCCAACGAAAAAATGCGAGAAACGCTACGATTTATACAAATGTAAGGAGGTTTAACCTATGGGTTAGGCCTCTTTTTTTACGTTTTTCTCTCCAGTTTTCTGACAATTGATAGCAAAAAAACATATCCCAGCATAAAGATTTTGTTTTTTTAGTTATGTTACAAAAAATTATTTTATTTTTTCTCGTAAAAATTACACAACATAATCTTGTCGCCTATGTCATTAATTTAGTACTTGAAACGTTGTCAAATCAAGGTTTATGACGATATGATAGTAGAATAATTCTGCAAAATGTTGTTTTTTCTGTTCTTAAAACTACTTTTTTATATAAATTTTCCGAATAATTTTATAAAAAACTATTGCAATTTTGTGAACACTCTCATAGAATGAAATTACCAAATGCAACATAGTGAGCATTTAGGAGACACTAAACAGAAAAAAATAAACTGAAACAGAGAGGGGTAATGACTATGGCAGCAAATAATAACAAAGTCGATGTCATTGACTACGACGCAATTGCGGAGCTACCGTCATTCAAAGCGCTAGTGAAACGTAAAAATGCATTTTTATGGTCAGTAACAGCAATTTTCTTAATCGCTTACATCACACTACCAATTTTGACATCGTACACAAAAATTCTTCACCAGCCAGTGATTGGTGATATTACAGCAGTATGGCTCTACTCAGCAGGACTATTTATTATGACGTGGAGTTTATGCCACCTATACGTAGCCAAAGCAAATAGCTACGATAAGGCAGCGCAAGCTATTATTGCAGAGTATAAAGAAGGAGGCGGACGCGTATGAGCATTGTTGCGATTTCGTTTTTCGTAGGGATTGTAGGTTTAACACTAGTTATTACGTGGTGGGCGTCAAAAAAGACTTCTTCTGCAAGTGATTTCTATACAGCAGGTGGCGGCTTAACAGGCTGGCAAAATGGACTGGCTATCGCAGGTGACTACCTATCAGCCGCTTCATTCCTAGGTATCGCGGGCGCTGTTGCCCTCTTCGGTTTTGACGGATTCTTCTTCTCTATTGGTTATCTGGTTGCTTACTTAGTGGTACTTTACATCGTAGCCGAGCCATTACGTAACCTTGGTAAATTTACATTAGCGGACATGATTACAGCGCGTTTTAACACATCTAAAGTTCGTGGCACAGCAGCTTTAAGCACTATTACTATCGTTTTATTTTATATGATTGCTCAACTTGTAGGTGCGGGTGCGCTAATTAAATTACTACTTGGCATTGACTACTGGATTGCCGTATTACTTGTAGGCTTTATGATGACAATCTACGTATTATTTGGTGGTATGACCGCAACATCTTGGGTACAAATTGTTAAAGCATGTTTATTAATGCTTGGTACGGTTATTATCTCCTTCTTAGTTTTAAAAGAGTTTGGCTTCAGTATTTCACAAATGTTTACACAAATGACAACAGAAACAGAACATGGTCAGGCTTATTTAAACCCTGGTCTACGTTATACAAATGGCTTAGATACAATTTCAGTAATGATTGCTCTAGTATTTGGTACAGCGGGCTTACCACATATCCTTATGCGCTTCTTTACGGTTAAGGATGCTAAAACAGCACGTTCTTCTGTTATTTGGGCAACTTGGATTGTAGGTGTTTTCTACATCTTAACAATTTTCTTAGGCTTTGGAGCTGCAGCTTTCGTTGGCGCTGACGCAATTATTGCAGAAAACCCAGCAGGTAACATGGCAGCACCATTATTAGCTGAAGCACTAGGCGGCGACATTTTAATGTCATTCGTATCAGCTGTAGCCTTCGCAACAATTTTAGCTGTAGTAGCAGGTCTTGTACTATCAGGCGCATCTGCCCTATCACATGACATTTACGGCGAAATTATTAAAAAAGGTAAAATGACTGACCGCGAGCAAGTATTAGCCGCTCGTATTGGCTCTATCACAATCTCAGTGTTATCTATCGTACTAGCACTTGGTGCACAAACGCTTAACGTAGCGTTCTTAGTGTCATTAGCCTTCTGTATCGCAGGGTCGGCTAACCTTCCAGTAATCATTTACACAATCTACTGGAAACGTTTCAATACAACAGGCGCAATTGCGGCAATGCTTACAGGTTTAATTTCCGCATTAGTATTAGTTGCCGCTTCACCAAACGTTTGGGGTCCTGAAGGTAAAGCTATCTTTGTAGGCGAGCCATTATTTATGCTATCTAACCCAGCGTTAATCTCTGTACCACTTGGCTTTATTGCAGGTATCGTAGGTACATTATTATCTAAAGAATCAGACGATAAAAAATACCGCGAAGTTAATGTTAAAGCAAACACAGGGATTTCAGTACAAGACGTATCACATTAATACAAAAAAGCGCGCCGTTATCGGTGCGCTTTTTATTATCATTTGCTACACTAGGATAAAGGAGTGGATGATGATGGCATTATCACAAGCAGCTAAAAAAACGTCGTGCGCGTTTACGTACGACAGGTAAAGATGTAACAAAAGCACGCGGCACAGCAAGTATGAGCTTGCATGAACGCACAACCTTAACAAAGCAAGGTAAAGAACGTAAACAATTTACTAAACACAAAAGGCATTCCCTCAAGCATTATGATGAGCGGAATGCCTTTTTTATTATAATTGATAAGTCATTTGACGTTGCTGGTACAGTTCTTCAAAGCCGAGCGTTTGTAAATAACTATAGAGCTCACTCTCTGCATCCATTTGGTGCACTTTACAACTTACATTGCCATAGAGTGTGTGAAGCTCAGTAAGCACCGCTTCTACAAGCGCTTGTGTTGGCTCTACTAGTACAAACTGCTGGATGTATAGCCCCTTCCCCTCTTCACGGAAACAAATATAACCAAGGCGCTGCTCCTTTAAATAAATGTCATGTACATTATCGCTAGCCTCTAGTCGTGTTTCCCACGAGGTGCTATTAGGTTGCGTAGCTAAATGCCAATCATTGACGCGTGTTGGCTTTAATTGAATGGGTGACTCACGGTAATGCGCTAGCGTGCCTTTAGCTACAGCTAGTGTATTAATGATCGTAAAGTTTGTCGAACGGTAAAGGTTCTCGGCTTTTTCGTTACCTACAATAACCTCTAGACGTAACTCTTTAACATGTAAGCTTTGTGCTAAGGAAATCGCATGTGCCACTAATGAGCGGCCAATGCCATAGCCTCGGTAATTTGGTAATGTTGCCATGCCACCAATCCAAGCAAGATTGCCTTTTAAGCCAAACAGCATTACTCCCGCATACTCATCCTCAATCGTCGCTACTGTGGAATACTCTGGCGAAATAGCGTACTGTTTCATACGCGCTTGTAATACATCCTCTGTAATGCCCATTGGCTTCATATAATTAACAAAGGCTCCGTTCCATAGCTTAGTAACCTGTGGTAATGGTAATTGTTGTAGTGATAAAAATGCCATGCTAAACCCTCCCTATAGTCGGTAAAATGTTGTGGTGTTGTTGTAAAGTTGTGTTGCGACTTGTTCTTTTGGCAATTGTTTAATGTGTGCAATTTCTTCAATGCTACGTGCCATCATAGCAGGTGTTGTGAGTTGACCCGAAAACTCCTGCTCAAAAGGCCACGGACCATCTGTTTCGACCATGAGCTGTGAGAGCGGGTAACGTGCAACAAGGCTACGTATTTCAGGCTCATAACATACATCAGGCGTAATCGATACCATGTAACCGTTTTCAATCATACGTGTGATAGTTGCAGCATCGCCTTTAAACCAGTGGAAGTGCGCGCGTGTTAGCTGATGCTTTTCGAGTAGATCACAAGCTACTTGCGCATCTTCATAGACAGCATGCAAAATAATTGGTTTGTCTAGCTCTTTTGCTAACGCAATAAAGCGCTCAAGTAAAGCGATATGCGCATCGCGGTCAACTTGCTCATAATAGGGCAAGCCCACTTCGCCAATCGCTACGATATCAAAGGCATGCTTGCGGATAAGTGTAAAAATTGCCGCTTGTTGCTCAGCACTTGCGACAGGTTGCTCAGGGTGAAAACCAAGGGCACTATGTACGGCAGGATGCTTAGCCAGTTGTAAATTAGCTAAGCAAGATGCGTAATCTGTAGATACTGTAATAAACGACGCACCACTCGCAAGCAAGGTTGCTTGCTCTTCCTTGTTGTATTGATCTAAATGGATATGTGCGTCAATCATTCACTATCCCTCGTTTCCATTTGACTGAAAATATGCTGCTTTAACGCCACAAATTCTGGCGTTGCTAACATTGCTTGATTACGTGGTCGCGCAAAAGGGACAGTAATCTCCTCTTTAATGTGTGCAGGGCGCTTGGATAAAATAACAATGCGGTCGGCTAAATAAATGGCTTCCTCAATGCTATGTGTAATAAATAATACGGAGCGGCGATGTTCCTCCCATACAGACAGCAGCCAGTTTTGCATATCAAGACGTGTAAACTCATCCAATGCCGAAAAAGGTTCGTCAAGACATAGCAAATTTTGGTCACTTAACAACGCACGAATAAAAGCGACTCGTTGTTTCATGCCGCCTGATAGCTCTGATGGGTAGGCTTTGGCAAATTGCGAAAGCCCCACGCGCTCAAGCCACTCGGTTGCTTGTTCATAATTTGGTTTATGTTGCACCTCTTGAGCAAGCACTACATTTTGTAAAACCGTACGCCACGGAAATAGCGACGCTTGCTGTGGCATATAACTAATATGCCCCTTTTCGCCGCTAATATTTTTGCCATTTAATAAAATCTCACCTGCTGTAGGTGCGGTAATACCACCAACTAGCTGAAATAATGTACTTTTACCGCTACCTGAAGGGCCAAGAATAGCAACAAACTCACCGTCTGCTACTTGTAAGGAAATATGATTAAGCACATCAACCTCACCGAAGTTTTTAGATAAGTCTGTAATTTGCAGTAACATAATTATACCTCCCTTGTTTGTCCTTTTACAATAATACGCTCGAGTAGCTGTATGAGCGCAAATAATGCCATACTCAACAACATAATCGTAAAGATGGCAACAAACACACGGTCAATGCGGAAGGATGACTGCGCATAGGTCATATATACGCCTATGCCTTGCTTAGCACCCAGCCATTCGGAAATTACAGCACCCATTACGCTATACGTAGCCGCGATTTTTAAGCCTGAAAACAAAGATGGCATGGCATAAGGTAGCTCTAGCTTCCAAAAGGTTTGCCCGCGATTTGCGCCAATCATTTGCATATAGTGCTTTAATGTTGGGTCGGTATTTTTTAAGCCATCCATCATCGCCACTACAATAGGGAAAAAGCATACTAAGCTAATAATAATAAGCTTAGGTAATAGCCCGAAGCCAAACCAAATGATTAATAGTGGTGCTAATACGATGGTTGGTACGTTTTGCGATAAAATGAGTAAGGGGTATACCATTTGATTAACAAGTGGCATACGGTGCAAAAGGAGCGCAATAATAAAACCAATGCTTGCGCCAATGGCTAACCCTAGCAATGTAAGTTTAGTTGTAGCTAAAATATGCACAGAAAAGTCGCCAAATGAACGATACCCTTCAGCTAAAATCGCACTCGGAGCGGGTAATAGCCACATCGGGATGTCGCGCCACCATACAACAGCTTCCCAAATGATAAATAAAACGAGGAGGAACATTACTGCTCCGCCTCGTTTCATCACCTTATGCATTAGCGGTACTTCTCCGTTAATGTATCCATCGTAATGCCTGATGGTTGGTATAGGATTTTGACCTGTGTAATAACGTTGACGCAGCCGAGTTCAACCATTTTTACATTCATTTTTTCGATGATAGCAAGCAATGTTGTTAAATCGCCTTCCATCGTTGTTTCGAGTGGATGTACTTCGTATTTAACGCCCGAAGCGTCAATTACAGCGATTGCTGCGTCTACTGCTGGAATTACATCTGCTACGTTCTCGGTTTTAGGAATGATTTGTACACTAATTAATGAGTTTGTCATGATGTCACCTCTTATTTTTTTGGTAAAAATTCGTTAGTAAATGCTTGCTCTGGGTCAAAATCGCCCTCTAGCACGCCATTTTCTGTCATCCAGTCCGCATAGTTTTTCCATACGTCTAGTTTTTGTACGCCCCATTGCTCAGCGTCGTCTTGGTATTTGTCAGCTAGCCATTTTTGTGAGTTAATCACAAGGTCTTGCGATAAATCAGGCGCTGCAACGAGTAAAATATTTGCTGCGTCTTCTGGGTTTTCAATCGCATATTCGTAGCCTTTTGCAACAGCTGCGACCATTTTTTTAACGATGTCTGATTTTTCGTCAATCATTTTTTCGCTAGTTGATAGTACAGGTGTATAGTAATCTAGCTTATCGCTATAATCTGTTAAATAGACCATATTAATATCTTTGCCACGTAGCTCTGCCTCTACACCTGTCCAGCCGTAGTAAATCCATGCAAAGTCTACGTCTTTTTCAGTCATTGTAAAGAAGTCTGCGTCACCTGCGTTAATAATATCCATTTTGGCAACATCGCCACCGTCTGCTTTCATAATGGTTTCGATGACTGCTTTTTCGATAGGTGAGCCCCAGCCCCCGTAAGTTTTACCTTCAAAATCTTTAGGTGTGGTAATTTCCTTTGCCTTTGGTGAGGCAAAGCCTGATGTATTATGTTGAATAATTGCGGCTACTGATACAAGTGGTACACCTTGCGTACGTGCTAGTGTAATACCCTCTTGGTAGCTAATGCCGAAATCTGCCTTGCCTGATGCAACCAATTGATCTGCACCTGCATCGCCTGGTTGAATGATTTCAACGTCTAAGCCCTGGTCTTTAAAAAATCCTTGTGCCTCTGCAACATATAAGCCTGTGTGATTGGTATTAGGTGTCCAGTCGAGCACCATTGTTACCTTTTCAAGCTTATCTTCCGCTGCATCTTCCTTTGGTTTGTCCTTGGCTTGACAGGCTGCAAGTGCAAGCACCATCGTTGCCAATACTAGTGTAACGAACCATTTCTTCACGCGAAAATCGCCTCCTCTGCATAAAAAAATGCCTCAAGTAGGCATGTATCACCCTACTGAGGCATTTGTACATGTTCCCTACGATGGTTTTACCATATCAGGTTCTAAGGGTATTCCTACAATTCGGTCTCTCAGCTCATGTTTGAGCTCCCCTACATTACTATTCAACGTTCATTATAACAGCTATAGCATCGTTATACTATGGCATTTTATGATAGACTGCGCGGATAGCACCGTCTGTTTTTGGATCTACTTTAAAGGAACCATTGGATAGGCGATCATTTTTCGGTAAATCGCCCATCGCAATTTCTTCTTGATGTTTTTCAGTTTCAATAACGAGTAGTGCTTCTTTGCGGTCTTTTTCGACAGCTACAATTTGGTGAGGGTTGGATTTTAATATGCTTAGGATTTGTACACCACGTTTAGCACGGTTGCTTGTGGTAACTTCTTCGATGCCCATTTTTTTAACTGCCCCACGCTGCGTTACGATAATTAAACGTTCGTTGGCATCTACAGTATCTGCCCAAATAACACGCTCGTCTTTTAATGTCATACCTTTAACCCCACCAGTACGTAAGCCCGTTGGCGGTACTTCGTCTACACGGAAGCGCAGTGCTTGTCCTTCTGTTGTGACAAGTGTTACCTCGTCTTTATCCGTTACAATAAAGGCTGCCATCATAGCATCCTCTTTTTTAACATTCATTGTTTTTAACGCACGTGAGTAGCGCGAAACTTTATAATCTGCTACTACGGTACGCTTAACTTGCCCCGCTTCGGTCACGGTCATCATAAAGTCAGTAGTACTATCCATTGACGCAAAGCCATGTACAGCAATAATTTCTTCTTCAGCTTCAAGTGGTACGATACTTGAAATATGCTGTCCGAGGTCCTTCCAACGAATGTCAGGTAGCTCATGTACAGGTTGGTAAATATATTGCCCGCGGTTGGTAAATAGCAGTAAGTGATGTTGCGTGTTCATTGGTTGTTCAAAGAGCGCATAATCCGACTCTTTCATCGCCAAATCTTTACCGCTTGATGCACTATATGAACGCGGCGAAGTCCGCTTAATATAACCATCCTTCGTTACACTTACAATGACTTCCTCACTTGGTACTAGTACGTCGAGCGTTACTTCTAGCTCTTCGATTTTAGCTTGTAGTAAAGAGCGGCGTGGCTCAGCAAATTGTTTTTGCGTAGCTTTTAACTCACGTCGAATGACAGCGATAAGCTTGGCAGGGCTTTGTAAAATACCCTCTAATAGCGCGATTTCTTTTTGTAATGCCTCATGCTCTGCACGTAGCTCTGTAATATCTGTATTCGTTAAACGATAAAGTTGTAAGCTAACGATTGCTTCAGCTTGCGCCTCAGAGAAATCGAATGCGTCCATGATGCCCTGTCGTGCGTCTCGTTTATCCTTAGAGGCACGAATTTTCGCAATCACTTCATCTAAAATCGATAATGCTTTGATTAACCCTTCTACGAGATGCATACGTTTGTTAGCACGCGCTAAATCAAACGTAGCACGACGTTTAACGACTTCCTTTTGGTGCTCAATATAAGCATCCAATAACAGTGGTAACGTCATCATTGTAGGACGACGACGGTGAATGGCAATCATATTAAAGTTATACGTCACTTGAAGGTCCGTAATTTTTAATAAATAATTTAAAATCCCTTGTGCGGGGATATCTTTTTTTAGTTCAATCACGACACGTAGCCCTGTGCGGTCAGATTCGTCACGGATTTCGGCAATGCCATCTAATTTTTTGTCGAGGCGTTGCTCATCAATACGCTTTACGAGATTAGCTTTATTAACATCATACGGTAACTCAGTTACAACGATTTGTTCTTTGCCACCTTTTAATTGCTCAATCGCAGTTTTGGCACGTACGACAATTTTGCCGCGCCCTGTTTCGTAGGCTTTTTTAATACCATCTGTACCTTGGATAATACCGCCCGTCGGGAAGTCTGGCCCTTTAATTACCGTCATTAGCTCATCAACAGTTACCTTAGGGTTATCTAGGCGCATAAGTACGGCTTCTATAGCTTCAAACAAGTTATGCGGTGGAATGTCAGTTGCATACCCCGCCGAAATCCCCGTTGAGCCATTTACTAATAAGTTAGGGAAGCGCGCAGGTAATACGGTTGGCTCTGTATCTTGGTCATCAAAGTTAGGTACAACATCAACCGTATCTTTCGTAATATCTCGCAGTAGTTCACCTGCGATAGAAGAAAGACGCGCTTCTGTATAACGCATAGCTGCGGCAGGGTCACCATCAACGGAACCGTTATTACCGTGCATTTCAATTAACATATGACGTGCCTTCCAGTCTTGGCTCATACGCACCATTGCCTCATAAACGGAGCTGTCACCGTGTGGGTGATAGTTACCAATAACATTACCAACGGTTTTAGCTGATTTACGGAAAGGCTTGTCTTGTGTGTTGCCTTCAGTATGCATCGCATATAAAATACGACGCTGTACAGGTTTTAACCCGTCACGTGCGTCAGGTAGCGCACGCTCTTGAATAATATATTTACTATAGCGACCAAAACGGTCACCCATTACTTCTTCTAACGGTAAATCTTGAAATTTCTCTTGCATAATTAGTCCTCCTCACTAATGAATTCGTTTTCGAGAATATTGGCATCGTCTTCCATACCAAAATCTACGTTAGCTTCAATCCATTTACGGCGAGGCTCTACTTTATCACCCATTAATGTCGTTACGTGACGCTCTGCGCGTGCGCCGTCTTCGATACGTACACGAATTAATGTACGTGTTGCAGGGTTCATTGTAGTGTCCCATAGCTGCGGTGCATTCATTTCACCTAAACCTTTATAACGCTGAATGACGTAGCCTTTACCAATGCGTGCAATGGCCTCTTCTAAGTCGCGTTCTGTCCAAGCGTACTCAAAAACCTCTTTTTTGCCTGAACCTTTACTGATTTTATAAAGGGGTGGCAGTGCAATATATACTTTACCTGCTTCCACTAATGGGCGCATATAGCGGTAAAAGAACGTTAATAATAATACTTGAATGTGCGCCCCGTCAGTATCGGCATCGGTCATAATCACAACTTTATCGTACGCTGCATCATCTATCGAAAAATCACTACCTACGCCTGCACCGATGGTATGAATAATTGTGGCAATTTCTTCGTTTTTCATAATATCTTCAAGCTTAGCTTTTTCGGTGTTAATGACTTTACCACGCAGTGGCAAAATCGCTTGGAAAGTACGGTCACGCCCTTGTTTTGCGGAGCCACCTGCTGAGTCACCCTCAACTAAATATAGCTCGTTTTTTGCCGCATTTTTTGATTGTGCAGGTGTTAATTTACCTGACAAGAGCGTTGACTTTTTATTTTTCTTGCCGCTTCGTGCATCCTCACGTGCCTTACGTGCTGCCTCGCGTACTTGTTGCGCACGAATCGCTTTACGTACCAATGAAGCGGATAACTCGGCGTTTTCTTCGAGTACGTATAGTACTTGCTCCGCTACTACCGTATCTACGGCAGAGCGTGCCTCAGATGTACCTAATTTACTTTTAGTTTGCCCTTCAAACTGCAAAATCCCCTCAGGAATACGTACAGATACAATAGCACATAAGCCTTCGCGAATATCAGCACCGTCAAGATTTTTGTCCTTATCCTTCAATAAGCCAATTTTACGCGCGTATTCGTTAAACACACGTGTCATCGCCGCTTTTGCGCCTGTTTCGTGAGTACCACCGTCGCGTGTACGCACATTATTAACAAAAGATAAAATGGTTTCGGCATAGCCATCGTTATACTGGAAGGCAAACTCTACCTCGATCGCATGATGCTCGCCCTCAACGTAACGCACAGGGTGCAACGTATCTTTTTCTTCGTTTAAATATTCGACAAAGGCTTCAATACCATTTTCGTAGAAAAACACTTCATGCTTAACCTCGTCGCCACGCTCATCAATAAGCTCAATTTTTAAGCCCTTTAATAAAAAAGCTGACTCGCGTAAGCGCTCTGCTAGCGTATCATAGTTATATTTCGTCGTTGAAAAAATGCTGTCATCTGGTAGGAAGTGAATGTTCGTACCTGTTTCACGCGTCTTACCTTTGATTTCAAGCGTAGTGGCAGGCTTACCACCGTTTTCGAAACGTTGCTCGTAAATTTGCCCATCGCGGTAAATGGTAACCGTTAAAAAACGAGATAGTGCATTTACAACTGACGAACCAACGCCATGTAAACCACCACTCGTTTTATAGCCGCCTTGACCAAATTTACCACCTGCATGTAATACCGTTAAAATAATTTCTGGTGTAGGCTTACCTAATTTATGCATACCAACAGGCATCCCGCGTCCATAGTCACGCACACTGATGCTTTGGTCATTATGAATTGTTACTACGATGCGATTACCGAAGCCAGCAAGCGCCTCATCGACCGAGTTATCTAAAATTTCGTATACGAGGTGATGAAGTCCACGGTTATCCGTCGAACCTATGTACATACCTGGGCGTTTTCGTACGGCCTCAAGCCCCTCTAATACTTGAATATCATCATCACTATAATTATTTGTCAAAAAAATCCCTCCAAAAGAGAACATTCGTTCTTGTTGAATCCTACAATTAATCGTAATCCCTCAATGACCATTAGTCAATGAAAATCCGTATACCGCCACTATTTTAGCAAAAATCTCTGCAAGAAGTTACACTTATCACCTTTTCATAATGCCATCCGTAGCTTACAATAGATTTTAGTACCACGTCATAATAAAGGAGTTTTCTATGGTAAACACGATTCTTGTACTACTTAGTGCATATCTCATCGGCTCAATCCCATCAGGTTTATGGATTGGACGATTGTTTTTTAATACGGACATACGCGAACATGGTAGCGGTAATTTAGGCGCTACGAATACATTTCGTACACTCGGCAAAAAGGCTGGGCTTGTGGTCACTATTATGGATGTCCTCAAAGGGACGGCTGCTGTACTCTTACCCCTTATTCCGTTCTTCGCAAACACAGGCGTTCACCCACTCATTTTAGGTATTATCGCAGTAACTGGGCATATGTTCCCTGTATTTGCAGGTTTCCGCGGTGGTAAAGCAGTTGCTACATCAGCTGGTGTGGTGTTAGGTTATGCCCCTATTTTGTTTGCTATTTTGTTTGTTGTATTTTTTACAACGCTCAAATTATCTAAAATTGTGAGCCTTACCTCTATGGTAGCCGCTTCAGTCGCTTTAATTTACAGTATCGTTTATTATTTTGTTACAGGCGATTATGCGCTGTTCATTTTAATTTTCTTTTTGTTTAGCTTTATTATGTACCGTCACCGCGCCAATATTCAGCGCATTAAAGACGGCACAGAACCAAAAGTCAAATGGCTATAGGAGTGAGAGCATGCAAATTATTGTAACAGATGAGGCCGTAAAATGGTTTATTGAAGAAATGGAAGTTGAAGCGGGCGACACGATTCGTTTTTATGCACGCTACGGTGGATCAAGTCCCTTTCACGAAGGTTTTTCGCTTGGTATGACGCGTGATGAGCCTGTACATGCAGGTGTAACAAAGCAAGTTGATGACATTACGTACTTTATTGAGCAGGATGACTTATGGTTTTTTAATGACCATGATCTCCATGTATCTGTAAATACCGCGCTAGATGAGCTAGCGTATGCTTATAAATAACCAAACAAAAAGTAAAACGTGATACGCTCACGTTTTACTTTTTTTATGCCCAGTCGTACGGTGTTAGCTGGTACACATAGTAGTTTAACCAGTTCGAAAATAAAAGATGGGTATGGGCACGCCATGTATTTTGCGGTGTACGTGTTGGGTCATCATTTGGGAAGTAGTGTGCAGGTACTTGCGGATGCATGCCCTTCTCTACATCACGCGCATACTCCTCAGCTAAGGTATGTGCATCATACTCTAAATGCCCTGTTACCATAATATTGCGGTGGTTTTTAGAAGCTACAATAAATACACCTGCTTCATCAGAGTAGGACAATAGCTCAAGCGCTGGGTGGTTGCGTACTTCATCGATAGAAACAGATGTATGGCGAGAATGCGGTGCTGTGAAATGGTCACTAAAGCCACGCACTAAGTCATGGGTAAAATCTGTAATAACATGGTCATAAACGCCTGAGCACTTTTCTTCTAGCTCATACTTACCAATGCCGTAATAGTGGTAGAGTGCAGCTTGTGCGCCCCAGCAAATGTGCAGTACGCTTGTAACATTCGTCTCTGACCAATCCATAATTTGCTGCATCTCTGGCCAGTAATCCACATCTTCAAAGGCAAATTTTTCGACAGGTGCGCCTGTAATAATCATGCCATCATAGCGCTTATGCTTAATAGCATCAAATGTGGTATAAAAGGCATCTAAATGCGATTTACTAATATTTTTTGACACATAGGTCGCCGTATTTAAAAAGGTAATGTTCACCTGAAGCGGTGTATTGCCTAGCAAGCGCAACAACTGTAGCTCCGCCTTCTCCTTTTCGGGCATTAAATTTAAAATGATAATATTTAATGGGCGTATCTCCTGTGTAGAAGCACGGTCTGCCTCCATAGCAAAGATTTTTTCCGCACGAAGGTGCTCACCGACAGGCAAATTTTTAGGGATGTTTATTGGCATTATGCAGTCTTCCTCTCCTAAGTAATAAAAAAACCCTCATTCTTTTAGAGAATGAGAGTAAGGTTGTTTGCTCTCTTATCTCATAGGAATTAGCACCTTTCTTGCCTAGGCAAGAGGTTGCTGAAGCGTCGTAGGGCCTTTCCCTCGGCTTCTCTCGATAAGAATATTTAGATTATTGCTATAATAGCATGCAGGGTATTTTATTGCAATGCATAGCTTTATGCGTAAATTTGTGGTAGCATATACCTTTAGTAAAGAATGAGGACGTGAAAAAATGATTAAAATTGAATTACCAAAACCAGACTTAGTAATTCGTCAACGCGAGCAAAAATTGCAAGACGGTGATGTAGAAATTACACCAATCTATGGCTTCATTGATTTAGATAAAATTACACGCGAAAAAGGCGGTATTTTTATGTTCTTCAATAAAGAAAACGATTTATTATTTGTAGGTAAAGCACGTAAATTACGTCAACGCATTAAAAAGCATTTTAATGACAATGGCTTAATGGTGAAGCACCGTGACGAAATTCACAAAATTGAAGTGTTTGAAGTTGAAACACCAATGGATCGTGAAATTTACGAAACGTATGCGATTAACACGCTACAAGCAAAATATAATATTGATAAAGTATTTTATCGCGATTAAGATGTCCTCTAAGGGCATCTTTTTTTGCAGAAAGAAGGGTATAAGATGATTGCTAAGCTAAATGTCTTTCTTCAAAAATATATTGCCATTTTAACGCCGCTTAGCTTAATTATAGGTGTGATGGTACATCAAGTAGGCGAACAACTATTATTTATGGTGCCGTTATTATTTGCCTTTATGACTTTTGTTGGTAGCCTTGGTATGCGCGCGCGTGATATTAAAGTATTTGCACGCTACCCTAAAACCATTTTACTCAGTATTGTTTTTTTACATATTTTAATGCCACTTTGGGCGTATATTATTGCTACAACGCTCTTTAACGATGCTATGCTAACAGTTGGTTTTGTAATGGCGGTAGCTGTACCAACAGGGGTAACGAGTGTGATTTGGGTATCTGTTTGTAAAGGTAATCTACCGCTTGCACTGGCGATTATTTTGATTGATACATTGCTTGCACCTATTATTATGCCAGGGTTGTTACACATTACTGTAGGCGAAACGATTAGTGTGGATACGATGGGGCTGCTAGTTGATTTATTATGGATGATTGTGTTGCCAACGCTGCTTGGGATTATCTTAAACGAAGTGACCAAAGGGCGCATTCAACAAAAGTGGTCGCCTACACTTGCACCTTTTTCGAAATTAGCACTCTTTGCAGTGGTGTTGATTAATGGTAGTGCGATTTCGCCGTATATTAAAGAACCAACATGGGAGCTTGTTGGTATTATTGCTACGGTATTTGTTGTATCTGTTACAGGGTATACGTTTGCTTATTTGCTGGGGCGTTTGCTCTATAAAAAGCAAACGGATGTGGCGACGACCTTTATGTTTATTGGCGGTATGCGTAATATTTCCGTTGGTGTGGTCATTGCGACGAGTTACTTCCCTGCTAAAGTGGCGATGCCAGTAGTGTTTGGTATGTTGTTTCAGCAAGTATTGGCTTCGAGTTTTAGTAAACTCACTAAAAAATAGGATGCCGCGTGGGCATCCTATTTTTTTAATTCTTCTTTTACAAACTTTTCAAAAAGTCCTTTGATTTCGTCAATTGGGATATTGTTTTTCATATAGCTTTCGACATCGAGATTTTCGTCTTGTAGCTTAGCGAGTGCTACGCGGTAACTAATTTCGGAAACCGTTAAGCCTAACGCGATTGTAATAGAAGTAGCGACAGAGCCGTTAATCATACCACCAGCAATAGTCCCTACACCTGGAATGAACTTTAATACTTGTGCAACTAGGTAGCGACCAAGTTGGCTAACAATCTCGCCAATACCAAGCGTGCCGATTAAGTTTTCGAAGTTGCCAAATAGCCCGTCTAAGCCGTAGCCCTTTAGCACACGGTTAATCATAACACCCTGATTGGCAAGCAAAATCGGACCATCCGCAAAGGGAATGGGTGTAAAACCTACGCCAAAGGATACTGTAGCGTGCTGACGAATGGCTTTATTAATTTCGCTACGCTTTAGCTCAACATTCACTTGCTGCGCGCGTAAAAACGAAAAGCGTACTGCTGTGTCGAGATGGTTATATGTCCACTCCATTAGCTTAGGTAGCTGAAGCGGCATTTTTTGCGATACTACAAAACTCGCAAAACCTTCATCCGCAACAACTTTCATTAACGCATCTACTGTTTCGACAGAGGCAATATCGCCTTTAGTAAACACTACACAAACGGGTTTGTTTGTAGCACGGAATTTTTTTAACATCGCAATATCCATCGGTGTAATACGATGCCCACTTGCTGGGATGCAGTACCATACCATATGGATTTGTTGCTCAATATGCTTTGTAGCATCCTTCATATAGCCTTCCATTTCGGCTATAAAGCGCTCATGCTCCTCTGTTGCAACCTCGTAACCTTTGGTATCAAATAACGTAATCGGAAAATCCTCAACTTCGTACTTCGTTGTTGCCTGTGTTACAGGTGTACCTACACCTGTAGCCGCAAAGTCTACACCAAATACATGGTTAACAAGCGTACTTTTACCACTGCCTGTTGCCCCTACGACTAATATATTAGTCTTGCCCTGTTCCTCTAAAAAGCCTTCCATCGCTTTTTCTACTGCTTGATTAACAATAACATCACTTGTTTTTACCAAATCGAATCCCTCCTAAAAAGCGGCGTTTTTGTGTTGGTGCTTGGTAGTATGTACGTATGGCATCAATAACACGCTCGCGACCAAAGCTAGTGCTTGCTGTACCGTCAAAATAGCGCTCTGCCTTACTATTTACGGCTATTGTACGACATGGTATAAGCTGTGCCATATCATAAATTTGTTGCTGTGTTAGTGTGTTTGCCTTTGTTAATACAGCAATCACAGGTAAGGTTTGTGTCATTTCAGTTATGATGTGCTGATCCGTTGCCTGTACGCGCGCTGTGCTTGCATCAATGCAATACAACACAAGGTCAATGCTATGATTTTTTTGAAATTTGTTAAAGGATTTCTGCCATTCTGCTAAGCGCCCTTGCTCAATGCCCCATGCGTCGGTAATGGTTACTACCATATCTTCTATCTTGGTATCTAGCGCATGAAAGCCTTTCTCTGTTACAGGCAATCCTGCGCCTGTTGCGCGAAGCGGCTCATTGGTGAGGTAATTAATGAGCTCAGACTTCCCCACACCTGTTTGTCCAAGCACTACAATATGGAAGTGTTGTTGCTTTGCCATCCAATCCCTCCTATAGACTTTCGTAAGATTAAGGCAGGCCATCTACTCCTAAATGCCCCTCTCCCTCTACTGTTAAACATATAATGAATGGCGCTAAAAGTAAACGTTTGGCTATGGACTTTTATCAGTTGTTTCTCAATTGTGTTGATAATGATTTTCATTTGCGTTAAGGTAGAGGCAGAACAGATTGCGGTATTACTAGGAGGACAACAACATGGAAAACATGAAGGATATTACAATTATTGGCGGCGGCCCTGCAGGGATGTTTGCTAGTTTTTATAGCGGTTTACGAGGTATGAGCGTACGAATTGTGGAGTTTCAAGATAAATTGGGTGGTAAAATGCACGTTTACCCCGAAAAAATCATTTGGGATATTGGTGGTGTAGCACCTAAACCATGTTATGAAGTAATCCAAGATATTGTAGCTCAAGGGTTGCACTTCTCCCCTGAGGTTAAGTTAAATGAGCGCGTAATTGATATTAAAAAGCTAGAGGAGCAACATTTTGTTGTAGAAACTGAGAGTGGTGAAGTGTTTCACTCAAAGGCAGTTATTATTGCTGTAGGTGGCGGTATTATTAAGCCAATGACGCTTGATATTGAAGGTGCAGCGCGCTATGAGGTAGCGAACCTTAATTATGTCGTGCAGTCTGTACAAAAGTATAAGGATAAACATGTGTTAATCTCTGGTGCTGGTAATGCGGCACTGGACTGGGCAGCTGATCTTGCGCCCCACGCCAAAAGCTTAACGCTTTGTTACCGTAAGGACGAGATTTCGGGGCATGAACATATGAAGGACGAGCTTGCGGCACTTGGCGTTGTAGAGAAAAAGCTAACGGCGATTAAGCAATTAGTTGGCGATGAGTGTGGTAAAAAAATCAAAGAGGTTGTGCTTGTAAGTACAGAGGATGGCACAGAAGAAGTGCTAGCAGTAGACGAAGTAATTATTAGCCACGGCTTTAACCGCGACTCTGCTTTGGTGGATAATGCGACAGTACGTTTAGCCCGCCATGATGATTTTTATATTCAAGGTCAAGGTAACGCACGTAGTTCAGTAGATGGCATTTTTGCTTGTGGTGATATTTTAAAGCATGAGGCAAAGGTACATTTAATTGCGAGCGCATTTAATGACGGCGCGAATGCGGCTAACTTAGCTAAAAAGTATATTGAGCCAGAAGCGTATGATAACGGGCGTGTATCAAGTCATAATGAAGTGTTTAAGGAAAAAAATAAAGAGGTCTTAAAAAAATACTTAGTTAATGCTTAAGCTTTAATTAGCCAGATGTCGATAAGTTAACGACATCTGGTTTTTTAAAGCGCTGTATACATATAAAAAGAGACTGACGTATGTCAATCTCTACTCTAACCAGTTTGGTTCATGTGCTACTTTATGATGGGTTGCTAAGCTCACAAGTACAAAAACGACAAGTGAACTGAGGATAGGCAGCGTTACAGTATGCATCCCAAAAATATGAGGTGCTAGTCGGTCTATCGCAATGTAGAGGGTCATCCCTGTTATCATAGAGGCGATGGCCCCGTAACGGTTAGCCTTTGGCCAATATAGCCCAAGTACTACGGACCAAATAAATACCGCTTCAAGCCCACCAAAGGCAAAAAGGTTAAGCCATACAATAAGATCAGGTGGGTTCATCGCAAAAAACACGACGGTTAAGCCAATGGTTGTTGTTACGATGAAGCTCGCCTTTTTAATTTGAGCATCACTTGCTTCAGGCTTAATGTAATTTAAGTAAATGTCTTTTACTACAGTCGAGCTAACTAAAATGAGTAGCGCATTTACGGTAGACATCGTTGCTGCCATAGGAGCCGCAAGTACAAAACCTGCAACAGCTGGCGGTAGTACTTTGAGTGTAAGAAGCGGCATTACCTTATCGCCAATTTCCACACCTGGTAATACAGGGCGCGCAAGTACACCTATTAAATGCATACCAAACATAATTGTACCAATAGCAATTGTGCCAATTAAAATTGCGCTATGCATACTTTTAGCATCTTTATAACTCATCGCACGTACCGCAATTTGAGGTAGCCCCACTACGCCCACCCCAATTAAAATCCAAAAGGTGGATACATATAACGGAGTTAGTTCACCTTCTGCTCCGTAAGGCGAAATAAAGTTAGGGTTTTCGGCAACGAGGGCACTCATGATCGCGTCAATACCACCACCCGCAATAATCGTACCAATGAGTAAAATTACCGTACCAATGACCATAATGGAGCCTTGTACGGCATCTGTTAATGCTACGGCTCTAAAACCACCAATAACGACATAGATAAGTACGGAGCTAGCGAAAATAAAGAGTGCGGTTGTATAGCTAAGACCTGTTAATGATTCGATTAAGCGCGCACCGCCTACCCACTGTGCCATCATAGATGAAAATAAAAAGACAATAATCGCAATTGCGGACATAATGACAATGAAATCACTTTTATAACGTACACGTAAAAAGTCAATTAAGGTAATGGTTTGAAACTTGCGCGCAATAATCGCAAATTTTTTACCAAGTACCATTAAAACAAAGTAGCCTGCGGGTAGCTGTGCCATCGCTAACAACACCCAGCCTAAGCCTTTGGTATACGCTACCCCAGGCCCGCCAATAAAGCTACTTGCGCTACCATAAGTGGCAATCATCGTCATGGCTAAAATAAAGCCACCCATTTCGCGTCCACCTAAAAAATATTCCTGTAAAAAGGAGTCAGTCGTGCGTACCTTGCGATTGGCCCAAATGCCAATCATAAATATTACAATAAGAAAAAGGACGAGTGGTACAATGACTTGCCAATGAATCATTGTGCATCCTCCTCATCATCAAATGGTACATCTTTAAAAAAGACTTTAATAACAAACCATAATAGTACTATCATAAAAATCGTGCCTGCCATGCAGCTATAAAAAAACCAAGCAGGGAAGCCTAGTACATAGCTGTACGCTGTTGGATCGCCACTCCCTAGCCCATAAGCAAAGCCAAACCAAATGGCAAAGTTAATCACAACTAGCCCTACCCCAATAAGCGCCTCACGATTAGCCACTTTAAATCGTTTATCCTGCAAAACATCCCCCTCCTTATTTGTTTATTGTACTAATAAGGGAGGGCAAAGAAAAGAGCCACTTCACAAAGGAAGCGGCTCTTGGTAGTTAACGTGCAACGCGTTGACTAAATGATTGCAAGAATTTATTAGTACGGTTTGAAGAAGAACCAATAACTCCATAGTCTGGCGCAAGGTATATTTTAATAGCATTTAATGAACCATTGTTATTTAAAGTTGTTTCTTGAATAACAACTACATTATCAAATGTTGTTTTTCCTACTTTAATGGTAGCGTTAGTTTCAAGTACTTCGATTTTTTCGTTTGAATAACCATTAGATCTTAACGTATCACGCTTCACACCTATTGTGAAAGGGTGAGGAATAAATGTCCCTATACCAGTGTTTGGTATACCATAAGCCCATTGTCCATCACGTACGTTATATACGCGCTTCCCAACTTCAGACCCTTGATAGCTTTTCCAAAAAGTCTCTACAATATTATCTCTTCCGCTATTATTAGACTCAAAGACAAGGCGTTCTTGAGAAGATGAGCCTGTATCGTAATAGTACGTATAAGATGGGTTAGGCGTATAAGTATCCTTTTTTAATGTCATAGCACGTGCTAAAAAGGCTGAGAAGTGTGCGCGTGTTAATATTTTATTTGGTTGGAAACTCATATCATTATAGCCATGTGTATACCCTGTCGCTACTTGATTCATTGATACTAATTGAATATAGCGATAAAAAGGGTTGCTTTGATTGACATCTTTATACGTAACGGAGTTTTGTGCAATAGACTTTAGGTCAAAGGCTTCCGCTAGTATTTTAGCCATAAAGGCACGTGAGATGTAAGAGTCAGGTTTAAAGTAAGGCGCGTCACTAAAAATACCTGCTGTATAAAGTGCTGCGATGTCTTCGTAATAAGGGTGGTTACGGCTAACGTCCTTATAGTTAGGGTGTTTTAAATTATTTTTTGGTAAATCGAGTGCTTTAGCCATCATTTTCGCAATATGCTTTTTTTGAATGAAAAGATTCGGCTTAAACGTACCGTCTTGATAACCTCCAATCACACCTTGCTGAACAAGGTAATCAATTTCAATTTTTAATGAATGGTTAGTCGGTATGTCTTTAAAGTTACTCGCACTAGCAGGTGTTACAGTTAAAGCAAAGGCTAGTAAGAAGGCTAGCACTGCCCCGTATAATTTCTTCATGTTCATCCTCCTAAAATTTATTTTCTTTACCAATTTATGATATCTGATTTACGCATAAAAAAACAGCCCCTCACAAAGAAGGGGACTGTTTGACTAGTTCATAAAAGGTAGTGCGGTGCTCATAGCCCTGGCGTTGGTACATATTACGCGGGGTATCGTCAGCATCTGCCACTAAAAAAATCACGTGAAATGGGTATTTAGTTTCGATAAAGTGCTGTATGGTACTACCAATGCCACGACGCTGATACGCAGGCTTAACAAAAAATTGATCAAGCTCAGCTATTGTATCTTGTACAATCAGCTCCACTGCACCAACCGCTTCGTTATCAAGGTAAGCGATAACAGCTGTTAACTCTTGCGTTGTAAGCACACGGCGTAGCAGCTGTCACGTTCCTTAGCGTATTGTTCGCCAAAAGCAAGTGCATCCTCATATTTAATACGTAAAAAGTCAGCCTGCGTTGTAGTGTCAACGAAGCGTACTTCTACGGCTTCATTTACTCTAAATTGCGGTGCAACGAGCTCATACACCTCTAACTCGCCTAGTGTAAAGCCTGCTAAACTTGGGACATTTACTTCAGGTGCAAATACAAATTTAGCATGTGCTTGTGTTTGTAGTTGTTCTGCAGCCAGTGCTTCTAACGTGGGTATACTTATATTTTCTTTAATGAGCATACCGTTACTATCGAAGCGGCTGGGCATTTCGTTGTCTATAAAGCGGTTATAGCGCGCTGTACAAGTTGTAACAGTGCCATAGCGATTAACGGACCAAAAATCAATCATGTTTTTCACCTGCCTGTAGCTTGTACATTTCGGCATAGCGTCCATCAAGAGCAAGTAGCGCTTGATGTGAGCCACTCTCTACGATTTCGCCAGCTTCTAGTACAAGTATTTTATCCGCTTGCTTAATGGTAGATAGACGGTGGGCAATCACAAATGTCGTGCGCCCTTGTTTTAGTACATCCATCGCATGCTGAATAATTTGTTCGGTTTCAGTATCAATATTAGACGTTGCCTCATCTAATATTAAAATCGCAGGGTCAAAGGCAAGTGCACGCGCAAAGGAAATTAACTGGCGTTGCCCTGCTGAAAGCGTACTGCCCTTTTCGATTACAGGTTCGTCTAAACCATTTGGTAAAGTCTGAATTACACGCTCGCCACCTACTGCTGTTAGTGCTGCTTCGATTTTGTCACGCGTAATGCGTGGGTCATTTAAGCTAATATTAGACGCAATCGTGCCTGTAAATAAATACGGGTCTTGTAATACAATGCCCATATGTTGGCGGATGGCTTGGCGTGAGCTTGCTGTAATTGGCTTACCATCAATCGTAATTTGCCCCTTGGTAGGGTCATAAAAACGAAAGAGCACATTCATAATAGAGCTTTTACCTGAGCCTGTATGTCCTACAAGTGCCACTGTTTCACCTTTTTTTGCTTCAAAGGTAATATCTTTTAAGACGTATTCGGGTTCGTTGTAGGCAAACCATACGTGGTCAAAGCGTACATTACCTTCATAGCGCGGTAACTTTGTGTCATCTACTGCCTCGCCTGTTTCGTCAAGGAGCTCAAATACACGCTCAGCCGAAACTTTAGCCTTCTCTAAATGAGGTAGCTGATTAACAATCCCCATCACAGGGCTAAAAATACGCGTAATATAATCCACAAAAGCGTATAGTAAACCAACAGAAATGGCGCTCTCAGCTCCTAGTGCTTGATTACCAAAGTAAATAATAAACGCCATTAAAGTGAGTGATTGTAACGTATCTACCAAGTTATGTGAAGTGGCTGAGTCAAGTATTAGGAGCTTATTTTGGTAGCGGAAGTGCTCCTCATTACTGTCCTCAAACTCTTTTAGCATTTTTTCTTCTTGCCCGAAAGCTTGAATGACCGTCATACCTTGAATGGCTTCATTAATACGTGCGTTCATATCACTAAGCTTACTGCGTACGATATAGTTATACTTAGATGCAATTTTGCGGTAAAGCACTATCCAAACAAGTAAAACTGGGATAAGCAGTAGCGCAATCATTGCCATGCGCCAATCTAAAATAAAGAGCGCAATATAAATGCCAATGATCGTCATGCCACTTGCCGCAAAGTTAGCGAGCACTGTGACAAATAAGTTACGTATGGTCTCCGTATCATTCGTAATACGAGATACTACCTTCCTGCTGGTAAATTATCAAAATAACGAATCGGTAAAGTTTGAACATGCTCATATACATCATTACGGATTGTTTGCACAATACGATTTGCGCCCTTTTGTAGTAGCAACGCTTGAAAGTAGCGGAAGATAGCGGCAATAATAGCTAAGCCGAAAAACAGCCCAAGTAGCATAATTAACGGTCTTGCTTGTATTGTCGTAGCATCCACGATATGTTCGTCAATAATTTTTTTTGCAATAAATGGTCCTGATACATCCGCTGCAACGGCAATCAGTAATAAAAAAATACCGAGTAGTAATGTGTTTTTATACAGAAGGGCGTACTTGATTAAACGCTGTGTCGTTGTCATGACGTCACCTCCCCTAGTTGCTGGCGGTCATATTGGTCTTTATACCAACCACCTAGCGCAAGCAGTGATGCATGTGTGCCCTGCTCTATAATTTTGCCATCCTCTAGTACGATAATGGTATCTGCGTGTTGGATGGCAGAAAGACGGTGCGTAACGATGATTGTTGTTTTATGCGCACGCACCTCACGAATATTAGTAATAATACGTGCTTCGGTTTTAGCATCTACTGCTGAAAGCGCGTCATCTAATAATAAAATCTCTGGCTCACGAATTAAAGCACGTGCAATAGAAATCCGTTGCTTTTGCCCGCCTGATAACGCTACACCCTTTTCACCTACGCGCGTGTACATGCCTTCAGGTAAACGCTCAACATCTTTGTCAAAGTCTGCTAGGCGCACAGCTTCCTGTAGTTCTTCCTCTGTAGCAGAAGGTTTACCAAATAAAATGTTTTCACGTACGGTACGTGAAAATAGCACATTGCTTTGTGGTACATAACCAATCAAATCACGTACTTGTGATTTAGCGTAGGCTTCAATTGTATGGTTACCAAAGGCAAGGTCACCACTGCCCTTTGGGTACTCACGTAGTAGCTGTTTAACAAATGTACTTTTACCACTGCCTGTTTTACCTACAACGCCAATGGTTTCGCCACGTGCGATACGCAAATTAATAGCCGCTAAGTTTACACGGTCAGATTGTGGATAGGTAAACGCAAGGTTAGTAAAATCAATCGTTTGTGGTGCACCTGTTAGGATAGTGTCCATTGGGTCAACGACTACTTCTTTAGTGTTGAGGGTTTCCTCTACACGGTCAAGTGAGGCATTGCCCATTTGCATAACATTAATAAGCTCACCAATCGCAAACATTGGCCATACGATCATGCCAAGGTAAACGTTAAACATCACAAGTCCACCAACGGTCATTTCACCACGAGAAACGAGTACTGCCCCGTAGCCAAGCCCAATCATATAACTAAGTGTCGTGACAATTTTAGTAAGCGGGTTAAATAGCGCCTCAATACGCTTAACCTGAATATTTTTTTGGTATACATCCTCCGTCATTTGGGCAAATTGCGCTTCCATGTCACGCTCTTGTACGTAGGCACGTACAACGCGCACGCCCTCAACTGCTTCTAGTACACCATCATTCATTTCACCAAACGCTGCTTGTGCCTTCATATAGCGCTCGTGTATTTTTTTACCTAGCACCTTCATCGCAAACGCTAAGATAGGTAGTGGTAAAATCGCGAGTAATGTTAGCTTCCATGACACCATAAGCCCCATCGTCACAATAATCGTTAATAAATAAATGGTGGAGTCTGCGAGCGTTAAAATCCCAAAGCCTGCCGTATCAGCTACTGCAGTCAAATCATTTGTAGCACGCGCCATTAAGTCCCCTGTACGATTTTTTTCGTAAAAAGAGGGCGTCATCGCTAAAAATTTTTTCATTAAGCGTGAGCGGTATTGCTTCTCTAAGCTGTTAGCCCCGCTAAATAATTGGTATTGCCACACAAAGCTCACACTATACATCACAATAATTGCCATACCTAAAATGACAATTTGTTGTGTTAAATATCCTTGTGTCAGTGTACCTTGATGAATGGCATCTACCGTTTTACCTACCAATAAGGGTGGTAGTATCCCTAAAACGTTGGCAATACAAAGTAGTAATACGGCGATCGTATACTTTTTCCATGAGGCTTTGTAAAACCAACTGAGCTTCCTTAATACTTCAAACATACATTTGCTCCTTCACTAACCGTCGTCTGTAGATTCCTTTTGTAATGTTTTACGTTGTACTGTGATGTTCATAACACGCACTCCTTCTCTTATTTTTAGCATTATTCCGAAAAAACGAATAAAAAAGACGCATACTCTTTTAGAGCATGCGCCGTAAAAAAGGATAAGCTTCCACACCTATCCTATCTGTAATTTAACGGAGTAATAAACGTGTGGTAAGTGTATGAAGTTTCGTAGTTGTGTGTGCTGTGATGTTTGTCATGTCCCTTACCTCCTCGTTTTATAATGCTCCCTTAGGCTACCACAATATTTTGAAAATTGTCAATCTATTTTTAAAAAAGAGGTAGCGCCTTAGCACTACCCCTTTCATTTTAATAAGTGAAGCGATTGATTAATGATTGTAATTCGGCAGACATACGAGCCATTTCTTTTGCGGCCTCGTCAATTTCTGTCATGGCTGCTAACTGCTCCTCAGAAGCAGATGCAACATGAATCATGTTATCAGAAATCGTACCAGAAATACGTGAGACTTCTTCTGTAGATGCGGTAATTTCTTCTACACCTGCAGACATTTGTTCTGTCACGGCTGATACTTCATGGATTTGTGTGTTAACATTATCAATCGAATTTTTAATTTTAGCAAAGCCTTGTTGTGTTTCCACCACGACCTTCATACCTGCTGCTGTCTCACGTGCATTACCCTCAATTGCTTGGATTACAGAAGTAGTATCTGCTTGGATATGCCCAATTAATTGTGAGATTTGGTCAGCAGAATGTTTAGATTGCTCCGCTAATTTGCGTACTTCATCTGCTACAACGGCAAAGCCTTTACCTTGCTCACCCGCACGCGCTGCTTCAATTGCCGCATTTAACGCGAGTAAATTAGTTTGATCAGCAATGCCTGTAATAACTTCAACAATCGCACCAATTTCAATGGATTGCTCATCTAATTTACCAATCGCTTTGGTAACTTCATTAGATGAGGTATTAATTGCACTCATTTGGTGCATCACGCGATTTAACGCTTCGTTACCTTCTTGTGCTTCCTCACTTGTAACGCTTGTAGCATCTGAAATGGTTGAGGTAGTTTCGGCAACTTGTTGTACACCAATCGCCATTTCTTGCAGGGCAGTTACACTCTCTGCAATACTCGTTACAGATTGCTCTGCACCCCCTGCGACTTGTTGCATCGTAGTCGTAACTTGCTCAGTTGCCTGAGAAGTAGACGAGGCACTTGTTGTTAAACTTTGTGATGCAGTAGTAACCGTCGTTGCCGTTTGTGCAATTTGTGTCATCATTGTGCGTAGGCTAGTAAGCATTTGATTAAAACTTTGAGCCATTTCGCCAATCTCATCTTTTGACGTACTATCAAGCTGTTTGGTTAAGTCGCCCTCACCTGCTGCAATGGTTTGGATTTGTTCTTTCATGCGGCTGAGCGGGCTAATGATGCGCGCTGTTAATAGTGAGCTCACCACAAAACCAATGGCTAGTACAACAAGCATAATCAGCACAATTTTTGTAATGAAACTAATCAGTACTCCGCGGATTTCGTCAATACCCTCGCCAACGAACCACATACCAATAATCTCACCTTCAGCATTTTTAATAGGGGTGTAGAGTGTTAAGTATTTAGTGCCTACAACATCAGCTTCGCCTACAAAGGTCTCGCCATGAGCCATAACGGCCTCAATCACAATAGGGTCGGCATCCTTCCCTGTTAGGCGCTTGCCTTCAAGTTGTAAATTGGTTACTAATCCCTTAGTCCCTTGAAAGACCGTAACCCCACCGTCCATTTGTTTGCCTAGATCGTCGATTATATCAACATGGTCGGTCATTTTTTCTGTGCCTTTATAAAGCTCGTTATTTTTAATTGACCAGTCACCTGGTAGCTTTGCGTCAAGCAAGCTATAGCCTAATGTAGAAAGCTTAGTGACGCTTGATTCGTAACTGTTTCGCATAAGTTTGTCAGACTGTATATAGGTTACTACGCCTAAAATTAAGCTGATAAGTAAAATAAATGACATGACTAGCGCGTTCAGTTTAATACGTAATGACATCCGCTTTTGCATCCTCTCATTGAACAAAATGTATGAAAAAGTACCTATAACTTCATTTAACATTATTAGGTATATTAATTCAATACATTTACGGATGTTTACAAAATAACCATAAAACAAAGACACAAAAAAAGCACATTACACGAGGTAATATGCTAAAAATTTTATAATAAACGCTTGCGAAGTTCTGCAGGGTCATTAGGTGATAATAAACCAAATGGAATATCAAATACGGTATGTGCACCCGTCGCACCTTTTTGCGTTAAACGGTGAGCTGCACGTGCGTATGCTACAAGTACGCTTGAGGTAAAGCCAGGGTTACTACCAAGTTTTAATGAAAACTCGACAATCTGCTTGTCTCCTTGTGCGCTTTCACCACTACGAATGACAAAACCACCATGTGGCATGCCTGTATGCTCTGCTTCGAACGTTGTCTCATCAATAAAATGAACCGTAGTATCATAATCTGCGAAGTAGTTTGGCATTGTCACAATTGTTTCTTCGATAACCTTTTGGTCCGCTCCTTCGTCAGCTACAATATAGCAAACGCGCGCATGCTTTTCACGCGTGCTAAGCGTTGGGTTTTCACCGTTGCGCACACGGTTAACTGCTTCTTCGATTGGTAATGTATATTGAACACCGCGTTTAACGCCCTCAATGCGTCGTACAGCATCAGAGTGACCTTGGCTTAAGCCCTCACCCCAAAATGTGTATGTCTCGCCCTGTGGCAGTACGGTTTCGCCTAGTAAGCGATTTAATGAAAATAAACCTGGGTCCCAACCCACTGAAATAACGGATACATTGCCACCTGCTTGCGCAGCAGCATCCACCTCATCAAAGAATTTTGGGATTAGAGCATGTGTATCAAAGCTATCTACTGTTGTAAAGTGCTTAGCTAATGCAGGTACTTGCTCTGGTAAATCAGTTGCTGAGCCACCGCATAATAACATTACGTCAATTTCACCTTTAAATTGTACGGCCTCATCTAAATGGCAAACCTGCGCGCTATCTGTCGCAATAGCTACGCTTGAAGGATCACGACGTGTAAATACTGCCACTAGCTCCATATCATCGTTTTGTGTAATCGCCTGCTCTGCACCGCGACCTAAATTGCCGTATCCGACAATGCCTACTTTAATTTTACTCATCTTAACGCCTCCTCTACGTTAGTATCATACGGTGTATACAAAAAATTCACAATACTTTATGCGCAGAATACAAAAATTTCTGTATTTTTAAACAAAAAAAGAGCCGTCCATAAAGGACAGCTCTTCTTTAATTGGTTGCTTATTCTGCAGCTTTCGCGCGAAGAACCATTTGTAGGATACCACCGTGACGGTAGTAGTCTACTTCTACTTCTGAGTCGAAACGAGCTAAAGCTTTGAATTCTTTAACTGTACCGTCTTCAGATTTAGCAGTTACTGTTAGGATATCACGAGGTTTAACGCCTTCAGCGATGTTAACAGAGATTTCTTCTTTACCAGTTAAGCCTAAAGTTTCAGCAGATTCGCCAGCCATGAATTGAAGAGGTAGAACACCCATCATTACAAGGTTAGAACGGTGAATACGCTCGTAGCTTTGTGCGATAACTGTTTTAATGCCTAAAAGGTTAGTACCTTTTGCAGCCCAGTCACGTGAAGAACCCATACCGTAGTCGTTACCAGCTAATACTACTAAGCCAGTGCCGTCTGCTTGGTACTTCATGCAAGCGTCGTAGATGTACTCTACGTCGCCAGTTGGCCAGTACGTAGTGAAGCCGCCTTCAGTACCTGGAGCAACTTGGTTACGGATACGGATGTTAGCGAATGTACCGCGCATCATTACTTCGTGGTTACCACGACGTGAACCGTATGAGTTGAAATCGCGAATCGCAACGCCATTCTCGATTAAATATTTACCTGCAGGTGTATCTTTACCGATTGCACCAGCTGGAGAAATATGGTCAGTTGTAATTGAGTCACCAAACTTAGCGATTACACGCATGTTGTCAAGGCTTTGGATTGAGCCTGGCTCTTTTGCAAGACCTTGGAAGAATGGTGGGTTTTGGATGTAAGTTGATTTGTCATCGAATGTGTAAAGAGATTCAGTTGACGTTTCAATTGCATTCCAAGCTTCGTTAGCAGTGAATACTGTTTCATATTCTTTTTGGAATAATTCACGAGTAACTACTTTGTTTAATACTTCGTTTACTTCTTCAGTTGCAGGCCAGATGTCTTTGAAGAATACATCTTTACCGTCAGCTGTTTTACCAATAGCATCTGTTTGTAGGTCGATGTCTACAGTACCAGCTAATGCGTATGCTACTACTAATGGTGGTGAAGCAAGGTAGTTAGCTTTTACAAGTGGGTGAACACGGCCTTCGAAGTTACGGTTACCAGAAAGTACAGAAGTTACGAATAAGTCGTTATCTTTAATCGCGTCTTCGATTTCTGGAAGTAAAGGACCTGAGTTACCGATACATGTTGTACAGCCGTAACCTACAGTGTTAAAGCCAATTTTGTTTAGGTATTCTTGAAGACCTGAATCTTCTAGGTAACCTGTAACAACTTTTGAACCTGGTGCTAAAGAAGTTTTAACCCATTTAGGAACTTCCATGCCTAACTCAACCGCTTTTTTAGCTACAAGACCTGCAGCGATTAAAACGTATGGGTTAGATGTATTTGTACAAGATGTAATAGCAGCGATTGCTACTGCACCTGTTGGGATTTCTACGTCGCCTTCAGCGAATTTAGCTGTAGATGTTTTAGCGAACTCATCTTCAGTTAAACCGAAGCCTTGTACGCCCATTGGCGCTGTAACTGCTTCTTTGTAGCGTGCACGCATTTCTGAAAGTGGAATTAAATCTTGTGGACGTTTAGGGCCAGAAAGGTTTGGCTCAATGTCAGCAAGGTCAATTTCTACTACGTCAGTGTATACAGGCTCTAATGCTGGATCAAAGAACATGTCGTTAGCTTTAAGGTAAGCTTCAACAACTGCTAAGTGCTCTTCGTCACGGCCAGTTAAGCGCATGTAGTTAAGTGATTCTTCGTCAATTGCGAAGTAACCACAAGTAGCACCATATTCAGGCGCCATGTTTGAAATTGTAGCACGGTCAGCTAATGGTAATTGTGGAACGCCAGGACCGAAGAACTCTACGAATTTACCTACTACACCTTTAGCACGTAAAACTTGAGTTACTTTAAGTGCTAAGTCAGTAGCTGTTGTTCCGTTAGGAAGGTCGCCAGTTAATTTAACACCGATTACTTCAGGAATTGGGAAGTAAGATGGTTGACCAAGCATACCTGCTTCAGCCTCGATACCACCAACGCCCCATCCAAGTACGCCAAGACCGTTGATCATTGTCGTATGTGAGTCAGTACCTACTACTGAGTCTGGGAATGTTTCGAAAGTACCGTCAGTATTTTCGTAAACGTGTACAACTGGTGCAAGATACTCTAAGTTAACTTGGTGTACGATACCTGTTGCAGGTGGTACAGCGCGGAAGTTATCATAAGCAGTTTGCGCCCATTTAAGGAAGTTATAACGTTCAGCGTTACGTTCGAACTCTAAGTCCATGTTCGCTTGTAAAGCTGCTTGGTTACCATACTTGTCTACTTGTACAGAGTGGTCAATTACAAGGTCAACTGGGATAGCTGGGTTGATTTTAGCTGGATCTCCGCCCATTTCTTTCATTGCTGAACGTAATGAAGCTAAGTCAACTACTACTGGTACACCAGTGAAGTCTTGTAATACTACGCGAGATGGTTTGAAAGGAACTTCTGCTTCTGCGTCAGCGTCTTTACCCCATTTTGCTAAGTTGTCAACGTGAGCCTCATTAATTACATAACCATCATATTGACGTAAAACTGATTCTAATAATACTTTAATTGAGTAAGGAAGGTTTGATACCTTTGCGATACCTGCTTCTTCGATTGCGCCTAAACGGAAGTAGTTATACGTTTTGCCGTTTACATCAAATGAAGCGCGGCTGTTGTGTAAATTTGCCATTTACGGTTTCCCCCTAATAATTCTTATTGAAAAGGCTGATGTCTCAGCTACTTTCCTCCAACACCTATGATACCCGATTTTGCGACATAAGTAAATTACATTAATTTTATATTTTACTATAAGTTAAACTTATCACTGATGATAAATTACACTTGCGAAACGTTCTCAATAGTATGATAATTTCTTATTGCGTTAATTTATTAATCTTTAGCATAAAAATAGGTTTATGCACGATTTTGTAAGGGTAAAGTTAATTATGAAACGGAGTGATTTACTAATGAAAACGGAAAACTTAGACAAACAGTTAAATGAGTTAGTATCAACATGGTCAGTACTCTATACCAAGCTACACAATTATCACTGGTACGTAAGTGGCCCATCATTTTTCACACTGCATGTTAAATTTGAAGAGTTATATAATGAAGTAACATTAAACTTGGATGATTTAGCCGAACGTATTTTATCAAAAGGTGGCAAGCCTGTTGCTACATTAAAAGAGCACCTTGAGTTGTCACTAATTAAAGAGGCATCAGGTAAAGAGGATGCAACGAAGATGGTTGAAAAACTAGTCGCTGACTTTAAAACAATTATGAAGGCGTTAGACAATGGTATGACGCTTGCATCAGATGCTGGTGATGATCGCACAGAAGACTTATTAAATGCCCAGTTCCAAAGTTTAGAAAAACATACGTGGATGTTAAACGCCTACTTAGGCAAATAAATTTGATGAAAAGCAGTGTTCCTTTTAAATGAGGACGCTGCTTTTTTGTTGGGCTTAGGTATAATTTTTTAGTAGCTTGTTTGTTTTATTTTTAATAAAAGTAATGTCGCTTAATTTGTTGTATTAGTACAAAAGAAAACAGCCACCGAAGTGACTGTTCTGCTCTTATAATTTAATCGAAATATATTTTGTTTCAAGGTAGTCTTCCATACCTTGACGTCCGCCTTCGCGTCCTGTACCGCTTTCTTTCCAACCGCCAAATGGTGCTTGTGCTGCTGAAGGACCACCGTCATTTAAACCGATGATACCGTATTCAAGCGCTTCACTTACATAAAACGCCTCAGAAAGATTAGTTGTGAAAACATAGGCTGCTAAACCAAATGGTGTGTTATTAGCACGCGCAATGGCATCATCAACATCTGTAAACGTAGCGATTGGTAGTAATGGGCCAAATGTTTCTTCTGACATACACTGCATGTCGTCTGTTACACCAGACATTACGGTTGGCTCGTAGTAATAACCATCACCTGTTGCACGCTTACCGCCTGTTTCAACGACTGCACCTTTAGCACGTGCATCTTCTACGTGTTCGTTTACTTTGTCAACTGCATTTTCATCAATCATCGGACCGATGTCTGTTGTTTTATCTAAACCGTTACCAACCTTCATTGCTTTTACTTTTTCTGCTACTAATGCTACAAATTTTTCTTCGATATCTTTATGCACATAAACACGGTTTGTACAAATACATGTTTGACCCGCATTACGGAATTTAGATGCCAGTACACCTGCAACGGCTACTTCAAGATCAGCGTCTTTTAGTACGATAAATGGTGCGTGACCGCCTAATTCAAGTGATACCTTTTTCATTGTATCTGCCGAGTCCTTCATTAACTGTTTACCAACTTCTGTTGAGCCTGTAAATGTTAATTTACGTACGCGGCTATCGCTTGTCCAAGCACCGCCAATCTCACGTGCCGAACCTGTTACGATATTAATAACGCCTTTTGGTACGCCTGCTTGCTCTGCGTATTCCACTAATTTAATCGCTGTTAGTGGTGTTTGACTAGCAGGTTTAAGTACAGCTGTACAACCTACTGCTAAAGCTGGTGCGATTTTACGTGTAATCATTGCCGCTGGGAAGTTCCAAGGCGTGATTGCCGCTACAACACCGATTGGTTGACGTAGTACAAGCATGCGTTTATCTGGTGCAGAAGCTGGGATTGTTTCGCCGTATACGCGTTTACCCTCTTCGGCATACCACTGGATATAAGCATTCGCATAGCGTACTTCACCTAGTGCTTCTGCTAATGGTTTACCTTGTTCTTCTGTCATTAAAGCCGCAATTTCTTGTTCGTTTTCTTTTACAAGCTCGTACCAGCGATATAAAATGTCGCAACGCTCTTGTGCGGTTTTCTTTTTCCATGTTGTGAAAGCTTCAGCTGCTGCATCTACTGCTGCTTTTGCTTCCGCTTCACCACCGTATGGTACAGATGCCATTGGTTGTTTTGTGGCTGGGTTAATGACCTCGTATTGCTTCCAGTCCTTACCTACCCATTCACCATTAATTAAAAGTTCGTAGTTTTTCATTTTACTTCTCTCCCTTTTCAACAACTTTACCTTCGTAAGCTGCTGCGTAGATGGTAAAAATATCTTCCAACTCTAATTTTAACGGACTTCTTGCTAAAATTCTCGTTTGCAGTATCGCATCATCCGTTAATGATTGGATGGCTTCTTTAGGAATCGAAAATTCTTGTAATGTTGAAGGGATATTAATATCCTCTACTAAACGCTTAAGCTCACGCACACAAGCTTGTGATGCTTCGGTTTGTGACATGCCTGATGGACTGAAGCCCATTGCTTCGTAAATATCCTTCATGCGCTCCTCACAACTTGAACGAATATAACCCATTACATATGGTAATAATACCGCGTTTGACTCACCATGCGCTAAGTGGAATTGACCACCTAATGGGTAAGCTAAACCATGTACACCTGCAACGCCTGCGTTAAAGAAAGCAAGACCTGCTAAGTAGCTACCATAGCTCATTTTTGTACGCGCTTCTTTATTGTCACCTTGGTGTACAGCTGTACGGATAGATGAGCTAATTAAACGAATCGCCTGTAGTGCTAATGCGTCAGAAACAGGGCTCGCAAATTTTGATACATACGCCTCAATTGCGTGTGTTAGCGCATCTGCACCTGTAGCTGCTGTTACTTTAGGTGGTAAAGACATTGTTAACTCAGGGTCAACAATTGCGACGTCAGCGATTAATGCATCATGTGCCACAACGTCTTTTGTTGTTTCAAGCGCTAATACCGAAATATTTGTTACCTCAGAGCCAGTACCTGATGTTGTAGGAATTAAAATTGTTGGTAAACCTTTATGCGTTACTTGACGTGAGCCTGTTAAGTTTAAGTAATCCGCTACTAAACCTTCATGCTGTGATAGTACACCCGCAAGTTTACTTAAATCTAGGGCGCTACCGCCACCAATACCGATAACGGCATCAAAATTATTGTCGCGTGTAAACGCTACAAGTTTTTCACCAACCGCAAGTGGCGGCTCAGGTACTACTTCTGTGTAGACCTCGTATGTCATGCCAAGCTCCTCTAACGGGGCAATCACATGGTTTGTTAAGCCGATTTGGTGTAAAAATGGATCTGTCACGATTAAAATATGACGTGCATTAAAACGTTTTAGCTCTGCTGGTAGGTGCTCCATTGCACCCCATCCTGTATAACTAAGTGGTGGTAATGTAATTTTTTCAGACATTTTCATTTTCCTTTCTTGCGTTAAATTCTGGTTGATTTTTTACGAAGGTATCGTCTACTTCACCGCGGAAGAAGTCTTTACCATAAATTAAGAATACTAATAAGATACCAACGCCGAAGCCCCATGCTGCGCCTTTAATCGCTAGCACACCGCCGATAATACCGGCAATCCCAAGGTCGCGTTGACTACGTGCCTCAAGCACACCTACTTTAACACTTACATAACCTTGAATTAATAAAGTTAAAGCTAAGGCTACACCAAGGATTGGCTGTACAAGCCCAACAATCGGTAATAATAATAAACCTGTATTTGTACCCCAGCGGAATGAACCAACACCGCCAAAGAATGAATCCATTGCTGCACGCCCTTTTTTGTAGCGCTCAACCATAACAACTTGCATAGCTGACCATAATGGACCTGCCATTGTAACGTCTGGCCCTAAAATACTCATAGCTGCGTTACGGAAACCAAATACTAAGTGTGCGCGACTTGGGCTATAATCTAGCTTTTCGTCATCGCGTGATGCGTCAGCTTCTTCTACTAAGATGCGTGTTTGAATTACGTCACCAAATAGTACAATGTAAGCCGCAAATACAGTAGGTAGTGCCGAAATAAACATCATAAGTGGCGGTAAGCCTAAACCAAATACTGTGTACTCATTCCATAATGTTACAAAGTCAGGTTTTGAAAAGCCCCACTCAATTGTTGGCCATGCTGCCTCTTTAAATAGTGGCGCAATCACTACCGCTAAAATAATTACAGGGAATACGCCAAGCTTTGCTACTAAGCCAAGCAGTGGATGACGCGTTTGCACTTGTGCAAAATGCTTCGAGAACATTAAATAAAAACCTAAGCCAACTGCGATAGTAATTGTCCAAGGGAATTGGTCAAAACGTCCGCCTAATTGGAATACTGATATAATTGCCGCAAAACCTGCACCTAAAATGATACCTGAGTTAAGCGCTGGTGGAATTAAACGAATGACCTTATTGGCAAGTCCGGTTGCTCCTAAGAACAAGGACAATATCCCGAGGGTCAGCTGAAAGGCTATCAACGCATGGACGCGCTCTGGTCCTTCAGGGAACTGCTGTACATACAGCATAATTAATGGTACGGCTGGTGTAATCCAACCTGGCACGGCTGGGTCGCCGAGTAAGTGATGTAGTAGGTAAAATAAACCATTCAACATAACAATAGCTAATGCCACTTCAAATGGCATGCCGAGTAACTCTGTTAATAACGGAATCGCCGATAAATCGACTGCACACATTAACAGCCCTTGTACATAATCGGGCCACTCAAAACGATAATGAATAAACGGTAATCGAATTTTGAACGGTCCTGCTGGAATATGTGGTGCCTCCTGGCCATACTCCCTTTTCTTCCACAACATAGGTTATCCCCCTTAATGAATAGCTAATCCACACGTGGCTACTGCTACACTACTTCCACTTTTCTGAAAAATCTACGCAAATGAATACGTATACATTTCACAACAAAAAAATAATGTCACGAAATGAATACGTATACATTCGATGGTAAAAAGTAGAAGCAACTCAGCAAGGTTGCGTCGTGCTTCTACAAAATACTTTAACAGACTCCGTAATTTGGATGCAAGGCTTTTTTTCACTTTCAATCATTTTAATCAGCTCTTGAATGGCCACAAGCCCTAAATTACGCTCCGAAATACTACCTACTGTAGTTAGTTCAATTGCCCCATGGCGACTGCGCTCCACATTATCAATCCCAATAATACTTAACTCCTCTGGAATTTGAATGCGCTCCTTATACGCAACATCCATCACCTCTAACGCGATAGAATCAGCACCACAAACAATGGCAGTTGGCGGCGCACTTAACGTCTTGAGTTTGGCGTGTGCCTTTAACACTTCGGCTTTAGAAGCCGTATCATGAACAATAAGCTCTTGTGGTAATTCACCTAATGCTTGCTGTACGCCTATGAAGCGGTCACGAAAAGTACTCACCTTTTGTGAGCCACCAATAAAGGCAATACGCGTATGACCTAAGTCCTGCAAATGCTTTGCAGCTAAATACCCCGCTTGCACATTATCAATTTCCACAAAATACTCATTGCGCGCATGCTTACGGTTATACGTAATAAACGGAATAGACATGTGCGTAAGCTGCTCAAAAATCGCATCCTCTAAAAATACGCAGGATAAAATCATCCCTGCCATCTTCGTTTGAATTGCCGTAGCGTACGCCTCGGCTAATTCATCATCCTGTACAAACTGCACATTCACTTGGTAGCCTCGCTCATTAGCATACGTGACAATCGCTGATGTTGTCTCAACAAAAAATGGATTGTATAACGGACCCGATAATAAGGTAATCAGCTTGGTTGTGTCCTGTACGAGCGAACGCGCATGAGCGTTAGGCACATACTTTAATGCTTCAATAGCCGCCTCTACCTTGCGACGTGTTTTTTCTTGCACGCGGTCAGGGTGATTGAGCACGCGTGACACAGTCGCCTGCGAGACACCTGCCTGGGTCGCTACATCTTTAGATGAAACCATAAATACCCCTCCCTCTCTATTTGTTAAGTATACTACGACCCTAAAGGATTTGCCTACAAAAAAGAGAGCTCTATTTTGGTAT
>NZ_JPUW01000019.1:0-44064 GCF_000743635.1 Lysinibacillus sp. BF-4
GAGCTTGAGGTTTTTAAGCAATTATGCGTACTGACGTTTTTTTGGTAGTACCTTGTATAAAATAATACCAATAACTAAACCAACTAACGCTGGTACTACCCAAGCAAGTTGGTGCTCATATAATGGTAGCTTCGAAATTAACTCTGTATACCAACCTAAAGGACGTGCCTCCGAATACAGCGCATCATGTAGCGCTACAAAGGCTGTTGGGATTAATGTTAAAGCATAGACTAAACTTGATTCATTGAAGTAATGGTCAATGAAAGATACTAGCATTAGCACAATCGCTAATGGGTACATAAAGAATAGTACAGGTACTGTAACTTCGATTAATTTTGTTAAACCAACGTTTGATAACATTGCGCTAATAAATGTAAATGTGTAAATTAAGCCTTTGTAAGATAGCTTAGGGAATACACGGTTAAAGAACTCTGCGTTAGCTACAATTAAACCAACGGCTGTTGTTAAACAAGCTAAAATGATAGTAGCAGCGAGTAACACTTTACCAAAGTCGCCAAATAGTACAGCAGTTGCTTGACGAATAATTTGACCACCATTATCAAGGTAACCAATCTCCGCCACACTTGTTGCACCAATATAACCAAGTGAAATATAAACAAAGGCTAAACCAATTGCTGCTACAACAGCTGAGAAGATCATTGTTGTAATCTGGCGTTTAGGCTCCATAATGCCACGTGATTTTAGCGTTTGTAAAATAACAATCGCAAATACAAGTGCTGATAATACGTCAATTGTAATATATCCCTGAATAAAGCCTTCAGTTAACGGATTGTCAATGTATTTACCTTGTGCCGCACCAGGTGCGCCCATTGGCGTAACTAAACTTTTAACAAATAAGATTAAAATGATTAGCAATAAGATTGGCGTTAATACTTTACCAATGCGGTCAACCATTTTAGTTGGGTTAAGCGCTAAATAAAGTACAATCGCAAAAAATACTAATGATGTAATAAATAACGGGATCCAGCTATCTAAAACGCCTGCTGGTAAATACTCTAAAAATGGTACAACACCAATTTCGTATGACACTGTAGCTACACGTGGTGTTGCAAATAATGGTCCGATTGTTAAATAAATTACAGATGTAAAGATTAAGCCATACATCGGGTGCACACGACTTGATAATGTATACAAGTCACCACCTGCACGAGCTGCTGCGATAATCGCAATTAGGGGTAAACCTACACCCGTAATTAAGAAACCAATCATGGCAAGTGTAATATGGTCTCCCGCCTGTTGCCCAAGTAACGGCGGCCCGATGATATTACCTGCACCTAAAAATAGGGCAAATAAAAATAAACCTACTGCGATGTTTTCCTTACTAAACTGCCAAAAATTATTCATTGTAAAACTCCTTACACTCTACTTGAATTTTCAGAATATTGAAACACTTAGGGGCGTTTTTGTTATTGCACCGATAATAACTCACCTTGTAATTTTCAGATAATTCCGAATGAAAAGTTTGTTCAAAATACTCATGTTTAGTACAATACACGCTAATGAATGCGTTGTCAAACAAAGTTTCGACATAATCGAATATTATTCGCGTATTAACGAGTTTTTATTATACATAAATAACAAAAAGATGCCCTAAGTAACATAGGGCACCCTCGTAATTAACGCTCCATCATCTGTTTCCAAACTGAACCTTGCGCCTCTTCCCCGCCTTCAATGCGGGCAATTGCCATCTCTACTTGTAACTTAACTTCAAACTCTTTATCATCTAGTGCCGCGCGCAGTGCAGGTAATGCCTGCTCAGTACCTGTCTCAAACAAGAACATGGCTGCTCGCCAGCGCACTAATTTATTTTTATCTTGCAGTGCTGCCATCATACTTGGCTCAAAAGCTACAAAGCCAAGGTCACTCACACAGTCACCTGCTGTACGACGCACCGCTGCGCTCTTATCATGTAGCGCCTCTGTCATATAAGGTACAACCGCTTCGTCTTCTACCATGCCAAGGTAAACTGTCGCAAGGCGACGTACGCTCATTTTTTCGTCTTGCAGGGCTACTGCAAGCGTTGGTAAGTCCGCTACGGTTGGGTCTACCATATTATCAAGCAGTACAAAACGCTCCTCAGAGCTTGCTTTGGTAAATGCTTCAAAATCAATTGGTGCTTTGCGCGTTGGCAACGGCTCTTGTTTGGCAAGTGCTGCCTGTTGCAATTCTGTTAGTTTATCATCTGTCATCGTTAAATCAAGTTCTTTCGCAACTTCTTTTGCAACTTGTAATAAATCGCCGTAACGTACACCATAATCTAGCCATTTACGTAAGAAAATATAGTTTTCGTCGTCTTCATCAGCAATAGTTGCCTCAAATGCTTGCACAAAACGTTCAGGCATAGCTACGCGTTTTTCCTCGTCTTGTGAGAAGGCTTTAACTTGTAAAGGAATATTTTTGTAGGTTTGTACATGCACATATACCTCGCCGTAGCTGTCCGTTACCTGTGCTGTAACAGCCTCCGTCTCCTCACCGAAGACAGCGCGCACATCGGCAAGCACTGTTTCCCAAGCGAATTTAGCATTGCGCTCAATCGCAAAAAAGTCGGCTACACGAAATACACCTTTAATGCCTTCGACTTGTAAAAGTGCGGCAATTTCGTCCGTTGCTTCTGCCGCATTTGTTTTTGTAAAATTATATGTCTCGCCAAATGGTAGCTCATGATCTACAACAATTTTCATAGAGTTTGGGCTTGGGGTTGGCTCAATTTTAATGATTTTCATAGTATTTGCTCCTATCCATTTACGATTTCTTCTAAATAACTCCAGCGCTCAATTAATGCCTCGTACCGTTCATTTAATGCTGTCTGCTCATCGGTTAACTCTTGTAGTAAGGTAAAGTTAGTACCTGCTGTTGCCATTTCGGCATCAATTTCTTCTAGGCGCGTTTCTGCTGCTTCAATATCTGCACTAATGGTTTCCCACTCTTTTTGTTCTTTAAAGGTTAACTTTTTGCGCTCTTGCTTTGGTTTTTCTTGTACTACCACAGGGGCTTTTTCGACCTTTGGGGCTGCGGTTTGTTGGGCTAAAAATTCCGAGTACAACATTTGGTGTTCTACAACCTCGCCACCTTCGACATGCCAAAGTTTTTTGGCAATACGATCAAGGAAGAAACGATCATGGGAAATGGTAATAATAACGCCTGGGAAATGCTCAATAAAATCTTCTAGCACGCCGAGTGTCTCAATATCTAAATCATTAGTTGGCTCATCTAATAGTAAAACGTTAGGTTGCTCCATTAATAAGCGTAGTAAATACAAGCGCTTGCGCTCCCCGCCTGATAGCTTGCCAATAATTGTGCCATGCACATGTGCTGGGAATAAAAAGCGCTCTAGCATTTGTGCCGCAGAATAACGAATACCACTTGCGTCAGTAATATCATTAGACGCCTCGCGAATATACTCAATCATGCGTTCATTTTCGTTCATTGGTGGTAGCGTTTGTTTAAAGTGCGCGCGCTTTACCGTTGAGCCTACAATTACTTCGCCGCCGTCTGAGTCTAGCTCTCCTGCTAACATTTTAAGGAGTGTCGATTTACCAGCGCCATTTGCGCCAACGATACCAATACGATCGCCTTGACTTAATAAAAAGGAAAAATCACGAATAATGACATGGTCAGCAAAGGCTTTTTTGACGTGTTCACCTTCTAATACCTTGCGTCCTAAGCGTGTAGTCGCTAAATTCATATCTAAATCTTCGTCGTCAGACTGACGCACTAAATTATCTTTAATATCATCAAAGCGTTGCAACCTTGCTTTTTGCTTTGTTGAACGCGCCTTTGCACCGCGGCGCACCCATTTTAATTCGGAGCGGTAACGGTTTTGTAGCTTTTGTTGACTTGAGGCATCCATTTCAATACGTAGCGCACGTGCCTCTAAATAATCACCGTAGTTACCTGTGTGACGGTACAATGTTTGGTCAGCCAACTCATAAATATGCGTTGCCACCTCATCCAAAAAGTAACGGTCATGGGTAATAAAGATGACTGCACCTTTTAAGCGCGTTACCATCTCTTGTAGCCATGCCGTAGACTCTGCGTCTAAATGGTTGGTTGGCTCATCTAATAAATATAAATCTGCTGGTTCAATTAATACTTTCGCAAGTGCTACACGCTTTTGCTGACCGCCTGATAGTTCTGTAACAGGTTTATCAAACGTCGTAATGCCAAGCTTTGTTAATGAAGATTTGGCAAGCGCGTTAACATCCCATGCCCCTTCTGTATCCATGCGTTGCTGTAAACGGAATAAATCCGTCTGCAATGCCTCAGACGTTGGGTTGGCGGTTAGCTTAACAAGCGCATCCTCGTAATCACGGTTAAGTTGCAAAACAGGCGAATCACTCGCAAATACAGCTTGCAGTACGGTTTCGCCTTCATTAAAGGTTGGCTCTTGTTGTAGGTAAGCAATACGGTATTTATTAGGATGGTCAAAAGTTACGTCGTCCGCATCCAAATCACCTGCAATAATCGACAGTAACGTAGATTTACCTGTGCCGTTAATGCCAATTAGCCCCGCGCGCTCACCTTCATAAATTGTAAACTCGATTTGTTTAAAGAGCGTTTTATCGCCCACTGTTTTTGTTAGGTTTTGTACAATTAAATGGCTCATGCTTTACCGTCTCTTTCCATTTGTAGTTGCTGTAAAAACTGCGTCATAAAGGCATGGCGACCAGCTGCCAGTTCTTGCCCTTTTTGTGTTGTCATTAAATCCTTTAGCTTTAATAATTTTTCGTAGAAGTGTGTAACACTTGCGCTGTTACGCGAGCGGTACTCGGCTTCTGTCATGTTTTCTCTTACTTCTTCTGTAGTGTCGTATAACTTGCGACCTTTAGCACCACCAAAAGCAAAGGTACGCGCAATACCCACTGCCCCAATGGCATCTAAGCGGTCTGCATCACGTACGATTTTTGCCTCTAGCATTGTCGTTGCAATTTCGTTACCACCATTAAAAGAAACCGCTTCGATAATATGGCGCAACTTTGCCTCGCGCTCTGCTGTTAACGCAAGCATGGCAATTAGGCGATTTTCCGCCTCCTTAGAGTCGGTATATTTTTTATCACTCACATCATGCAATAACACCGCATAACGAATTAACTCAGCATCTGCCGCTGGCTCTGTTTGTAAAATCGCCTCTGCATTTTGCATGACACGTTCAATATGATCAAAATCATGGCTTGCATCAAAGGCCGCATACGTTGCCTTTACTTGTTGTAAAAAATCCTTCATTGTTATTACCACCTCTTTAGTATGGCTTTATTCTATCATTTTTTAGCCGCTTTCGAAACAACGTAAGCTTTTCAATTGACAGATAATTCTGATTGTATTATAGTAGGGACAAGAGTTACCTAACTCTAGTGAAGCCAAAACAAGCTTTTGTGTATTTGGGTGAAGCTTTACAAACATTGGCTCACGACCAATTACCCCTTTATGTATCGTAACTCACGCAACTTACCTTTTTGCTTACACTTGTAGGCGACCACAAAACGTAAGTCGTAAGAGGCTACAATACGCAACTGTTACCTGTTATAAGAAAACCAAAATCCCAATTTGTAAATAAGCATTTGCTCAAAGAAAGTAGGAAGATAGTTTTGCAACCATACAACCATTCACTCAAATACACGAGATAAGCGCCCTCTTTCGATTATTGAAAGAGGCGCTTATTTTTTTGTACGACTAAGGAATGATAGACATTCTCATTGTAAATGTGCTAAAACAAGTAAGGGAGGCGAGACTTATGACAGAAAAAACTTTTCGTGCGCCACTCTCGCTCGTCATTATACTTGGTTCATTGACAGCATTTGGCGCACTCTCTATGGATATGTACTTACCTGCACTGCCAATCGTGGCAACGGACTTACATACAACAACATCCCTAGCACAACTTAGTCTAACAGCCTGCCTCATTGGTATGGCATCTGGGCAATTAATTTTTGGTCCACTAAGCGATAGGGTCGGGCGTCGTAAGCCTTATTCTTTACCTTACTTATTTTTGCGGTAGCCTCTGTACTTTGTGCGATGGCCACTTCAATTTGGATGCTCATCGCTATGCGCTTTATTCAAGGAGCATCAGGTGCTGCAGGTGCTGTCATTGCTCGTGCAGCAGCACGCGACATGTATAGTGGTAAAGATTTAACGAAATTTATTGCACTGTTATCATTAGTTAACGGGGCAGCACCGATTTTAGCACCTATCGTGGGCGGTTTTATTTTACAATTTACCACATGGCATACGGTGTTTTATATTTTAGCAGGCATCGGCGTCGCAGTATTTATTGCGGTCTTCTTTTATTTAGAAGAAACCCTACCTGAAGACAAGCGCTCTACAGGTGGCCCGCTTCAAACAATTAAAACCTTTGGTGTGCTTATTAAGGACAGCTATTTTATGCGCCTTGCCTTTGCACAGGCGTTAGGTATGAGCGCGATGTTTGCTTATATTGCAGGCTCTCCCTTCGTTTTACAAAATGTGTACGGGCTCTCGGAACTTGGCTTTGCACTATGCTTTGCGACAAACGGTATCGGCATTATTATTGCCGCACAACTTACAGGTCGCCTATCCGAGCGTATCCCTGAACTCAAACTCCTTGGATACGGTGTCGTGTTAGCACTAACAGGGGCACTTATTTTGACGCTTGCTGTCGTACTCCAACTGCACATTGCCTTTGTATTACTTGGCTTATTTGGTGTTGTGTCGTCAGTTGGTATGGTAGGTACATCAACTTTTTCACTAGCTATGCAAGAACAAGGAAGCAATGCAGGGAGTGCATCTGCTCTACTTGGTTTATTACCTTTTATAGGTGGCGGGCTGGCCTCACCACTTGTCGGTATTATGGGCGAAGCTAACGCAATGCCTATGGCTTTTGTTATTTTAGCTTGTACAGCACTAGCTGCACTAAATTATATGACCTTGCGCCGTGCGTAAGACAAAATAAAAATGCGAGGTGCTTTTCAGCGCCCCGCATTTTTTTAATTAATACCCGATGAGTATTTCTTGTTGTTCGTTAAATGCCACCGTATTACCGTATGTTTGCTCTAATGTACGGCGAACGTGATTATCAAGCTGTGCATACGTTACTTCGACTTGCATACGGTCAGGTAAAATGGTAGTTGATGCACCTTGATTGCTTTGCAATGTCGCTGTGCGTAATTGCTTATACAGTTGCGACTGTGTGACGTTTGATTTACGCGCTGTACCTTGCAATAAAGCGTCAATGTCGCGTTGTTGTTTTTTAAGTGCTGACGGTGTAATGGTTGGTGATGTTTTAATCGTTACATTTTTTACATTAGCAAGCGCTGGTACTGGCTCATCTACAACCATATGCAGTTGCTCACCTTCATAATACATAAAACCAAGTGTATCAATCACTTCATACACACCTGCACCATTGACATGATAAGTACTTTTAATCGTGTTGGCTAAAGTATCAAATGCCTCCCACTGTGCCTCAGCTGTTGTGCCTTGTGCTTGCACTGGTGCACTTTGCAAACTTAGCACGAGCATTGGTGCACTTAGTAACATGCCAAACTTTGCCCATCGTTTACCCTTCATACTCTCCACTCCCCTGCGTAGTATACCCTAAATATACCATTAGGCCTTATAAGGTACAAATTTTCGCCTAGGCGTTAAAAATCGCCACCGCCACCGCCGCCATCAAAGCTATCACTACTGCTAGCATCATCGCTTGCTGTCGCTGTAATAACAGCAGCCGCCATAATTGACGTCGTAGCAATGGTAAAATCATTGGAAGAAAAACCATTTTGCACAGCATAATCGCCCACGTATTGGCAAGCTGAGTGCCAATCCTTCATCGTTACACTAGTCGTTGACACATATTGCGCGATTTCGGTCATAAAAGCGGTTGCATCTAGCTCCCCTGTAAGGCGCTGTTGACAAATGTGTGCAATAGCATCAGCATACTCTTGCTTATAAGAAGCGAGTAACAATGCCGTGACAAAGCAATTGGTATCTTGCTCTGTTGCCCCTACCTTTTTACGGTAGAGCTCCATCTCGGCACGCAATGTGTCTTGCGGTTTACTTTTAACAAAAGTTGTGAAGGCAAAGGTCTCTTTACTGCCCTGGGTAAAAACTAATACCATAATCGCAAGCATTACCAAAATAACGGTTACGATAACCATTAAAATAAACCTTTTGCTTTGCCATCAGCGGTTACACCCATATTTAACGCAGCTGGCTGTTTAGGCAAGCCTGGCATCGTTAAAATATCACCTGTTAAGCATACAAGGAAACCTGCACCAAGCTTTGGAATAATGTCACGAATAGTAACCGTAAAGCCTTCTGGTCGTCCAAGTAACTTTGGTTGATCGGATAGCGAATACTGTGTTTTGGCCATACAAATCGGTAAGATGTCCCAGCCAAATTTTTCGATTTGCGCCATTTGTTTTTTAGCGTTGTCTGTAAAATGTACATCTGCACCACCGTACACTTTTTGCACAATCGTACGTGTTTTTTCTTCGATTGAAGCCGTTACGTCATACAGCGCATGGAAGTCATTGTCTTGCTCAAGCACCTCAAGTACTTGTTTAGCAAGCGCAATGCCACCCTCACCGCCTTGCTCCCATACATTAGTAAGCGCTACTCGAATATCATTTGCCGCACACCAATTAAGTACGACTGCTAGCTCCGCCTCTGTATCGGTGATAAAACGGTTAAGCGCGATAATCGGCTCAACACCAAACTGACGTGTAATGTCAACGTGTTTAGCTAAGTTTGCCATGCCCGCTTCAAGCGCCGCAATATCTTCGGATGCTAATGCATCTTTTGCTACGCCGCCGTGCATTTTTAACGCACGAATGGTTGCTACAATTACCGTAGCACTTGGCTTAAACTTCGCTAGACGCGCCTTAATATTCATAAATTTTTCGGCGCCTAAATCCGAGCCAAAGCCCGCCTCTGTCACCACAATATCAGCCAACTTACGTGCCGTTTGCGTTGCCATAATAGAGTTACAGCCATGCGCAATATTAGCAAAAGGCCCCCCATGAATAAGTGCAGGTGTACCCTCAAGTGTTTGTACTAAATTGGGTTTAAATGCTTCCTTTAGTAAAAGGGTTAGCGCACCCTCTACTTGCAAGTCACGTACAAAAATCGGCTCACGTGTATACGTATAGCCAATCACAATACTTGCTAAGCGCTCCTGTAAATCGTCAAGGCTCGTAGCTAAGCAAAATACCGCCATAATTTCGGATGCTACCGTAATATCAAAGCCATCTTCGCGTGGCATGCCCTGCACAGGCCCACCTAACCCAATGACAATATTACGTAGTGCACGGTCATTTAAATCCATCACGCGCTTCCAAATAATACGACGCGGATCAATTTGTAAGGCATTGCCTGATGGATATGGTTATCAATAATTGCAGCTAGTGCGTTATTTGCTGTCGAAATGGCGTGTAAATCGCCTGTAAAGTGTAAATTTATGTCTTCCATCGGTACAACCTGCGCGTGTCCGCCACCTGCTGCCCCGCCCTTAATGCCCATCACAGGCCCAAGAGATGGCTCACGTAATGCTACCATTACGTTTTGCTGTAATTTATGTAATGCATCCGCTAATCCTACGGTTACAGTAGATTTGCCCTCACCTGCTGGCGTTGGGCTAATCGCAGTTACAAGCACAACTTTCGCATCCTCACCGACAGCCGTAATTTGATTAGGGTCAATCTTCGCCTTATACTTTCCGTACTGCTCAAGTGCCTCAAACGGGATACCCGCCGCCTCGGCAATTTGTGTAATCGGTTGAAGCTCGGCCTGCATAGCAATGTCTAAATCCGTTACTGGTTTTGAATGTGTCGTCATGATGAAACCTTCCTTCTTGTATAATACATTCATTATAGAATATTCATACAGTTTTCGCTATTACTTTACGTAGCCCCGTGCTATACTTTGAGGTGTTGAGGACCACGTGCCTCACTACTTATTAAAGGGGGACTTTACATGTACCAAGGCGTTGTAAAATGGTTTAACAGTGACAAGGGTTATGGTTTTATTGAAGGCAATAATGGCGATGATATTTTTGTGCACTTTACCGCAATTCAATCGGAGGGCTTTCGCACACTTGCAGAAGGCGACCGTGTAACGTATGACGTCGTTGAAGGTAACAGAGGTCCACAAGCTACTAATGTGATTAAAAACTAACGCACAGCTTCGTGCGTTTTTCTATGAAAGGATGAATTTTTTTGAAGAAGCTTATGTTGCTGCTCGCCGCATTAACCGTTGTACTAGCAGCTTGCTCATCAAACACACATACGTTTCGCGCTGTCGAACAAGATTGGAAGATCAATTTAACGGCTAAGCAAAGCGCAAACGCAACAAAGACGTACATACTCGAAATCAAATACGAGGGCGACGCATTGGCGGATATGAAAGGCAAAGTAATTGACTACACTGTCGAAACACCACAAACGACATATACCAAGCAAGAGGAGCTGTCCGTAGTGGGTACTATTAAAAACAGTGGCTTCTTTGAATGTCAAGACTGCACCATTTTAGACGAAGGTGATACGATTACTGTCAACTTGCATTATGACGATACAGACCACGTCTTTCAGCTAAAAGCAAAATAATACAACGCATGACTTACTTTAGCGTGAGTCATGCGTTTTTTTATGCTTTTTAGTATACTAACGTAAAAGAGGAGTGTGGCAATATGACAAATTGGTTGAAAAAGATCGCATTAGCAACAAGTGTGCTAGGCGCAACGACGGTAAGCTCGGTAGCTTATGTATTTCGCAAGGAGCTCGCAACACTTAAAAGTGTACAACGTATCGCATCAGGTTTATTTGAAATGACCTACCACGGGGATTACGGGCTTGAAAAGTTTTTACAAACAGGCGCGCGTACAGATGCAGAGCTTATTCACTTTGTGACGCGCAATGTTATGAAGGGCTTTCCTGTTACGCTTGCGATACCTGACCTTAGCTGCACAACCTTCCGCGCCAAGCACAGTGACGCAGGCTATCTTTTTGGGCGCAATTTTGATTTAGCACAAGGCCCAACGCTTGTGATGCATACTACGCCGCCAAATGGCTATGCAAGTGTTGCCATTACGCACCTGCCCTTTTTAGGTTTTGCTAACGACGACAGCTTAAAAGGCATGCATAATCGCATTACAACGCTTGCTGCTCCTTATGTGCCAATGGATGGCATGAATGAAAAAGGGCTGGCCATTGGTATTTTATTATTACCTGACACACCTACTGCACAAGAGCGTGGCAATATCCCTATCATGTGTACAACCGCCATTCGTTTAGTACTTGATCAAGCAGCTACAGTAGAAGAAGCGATTGCATTAATGGCACGTTATGACATGCATGATTCAGCGGCGAGCGCCTACCATTACCAAATTGTTGATGCCACTGGTGCAAGCGCCATTGTGGAGTATGTCAATCAGGAGATGGTCGTGTTGCGCCATAAAACAAACCGTCAAGCAGCTACTAATTTTTATCAACACCCTAGTAAAACGACTTTTGGCTATGGGCATGAACGTTACGGCAAAGTGATGGATAAGCTAGGCGCAAAAAATGACACACTTACGCCTGCGGAAGCGATGCAATTACTCGCAGATGTTAAATTGGTGGGCGAAGCGGATCCGTTTTCGAACCAACCGGCCTGGACGCTATGGAGCGCGGTTTATGAGCTTGATAAACGCAGTGTTACCCTTGCCGCACACCGCAATTACAACACCCTTCACACCTTCACCATTTAAAATCGTAAAAAGCAGCGCTTAACTTAGCCGCTGCTTTTTTTCGTAGTATTCCTGTTGGAGTATGGCATAGCTGTATTCGTCCCACCACGTATCGCGGTACGGGATGCATTGTAAAAACAAGCCTTCACGACGCATACCAAGCTTCTCCATAATGCGGTAAGACGCATGGTTTTCGGGTTGACATGTGGCTACCACGCGGTGCAAACCCATCTCCTCAAAGCCATACGTAAGCACAGCAGCAGCCGCTTCTGTCGCATAGCCTTTACCACAATAATCTTGGTGAAACACCCAACCAATTTCGTAGGAGTGATTACCAAAATAGCGCTCAAATACAATATGCCCAATTAAAGCATTGCTCTCCTGTAGCACTACCGCATACGCCTCGTTTTTAGTAGCAATAAAACAGGCTACGTCCTGCCGAGTAAACGGCTCTTCAGGTAAATAATGCATCGTTTTGGCGTTTGATGTGTAGCTATAGAGCGCATCCGCGTCACCCTCTTTAAACGGACGAATGACTAAGCGCTTCGTTGTTACTTGCATCCTTACACCTCCTAATTCCTATAGTAACGAAAAAAAGCCAAGGTGCGTATCATTTCGCACCTTGACTGTCCATTATTTTTTAAATTGTTTTAGTAATTCGCGTAGCTCATCCGACATATGCGACAGCGTTTGGGCTGATGCATTAATCTCTTGCATCGAAGCCAGTTGCTCCTCTGAAGATGCCGCTACATTTTCGACATGTGAGGCGTTACGCTCTGCAGAAGCGACAAACTCCTCTGTCGTTGCCGCTACCTCTTGCACACCCGCTGAGATTTGTTGTGTAGCAGCCGAAACTTCCTCCATGCGTGGCACAATAACTTCCATACTATGCTCAATGGCGCGGAACTTAGTAATTGCCTCGTCTGACACACTTAAACCTTGCTGTACCTCATCTGTTACTTTAGCCATAATCGTAACCGCTTGTGAGGTATCTTGCTGCACATGTTGAATGACCGTAAAGATTTGTTGCACAGAGCGCTGAGACTGCTCCGCAAGCTTACGCACCTCATCCGCTACAACAGCAAAGCCTTTACCATGTTCACCTGCGCGTGCCGCTTCGATGGCCGCATTAAGCGCAAGCAAGTTAGTTTGCTCAGCAATGCTTGTAATAACATCTAGCATTTCGCCAATCTCTGTTGAGCGTTTAGCAAGCGAAGCAATTTTGTCATTAGATGCCGCCACCGAATCATAAATCGATGCCATTTGCTGACGTGTATTGCCAACAGCTGTACCACCCTCTAATGCTTGTGCTGTTGCATGCTCAGACTGTGTCGTTACATCTGACGAAATTTCCGTAATATGCATAATTGCTGTCGTTAACTCTTGCAATGCTTCGGCATTACGTGTCACTTGGTGCATTTGCTCCTCAGCACTTGCCGCAATCTCTTGACTAGCTGCTGTCACACGCTCTGTTGCCGTTGTTGTTTCTTCAGCGTTAGCTGATAACCCAGACGAAGCCTCCGCAACACCTTGTGCATCTTGCTCAAGTGTTGTCACAAGCTCGCGTAAACTCACGCGCATTGTTTCAAAGGCACGCGCAAGTTGCCCAATCTCATCATCAGAAGCTACCGCAATTGGCTTACGTAAATCGCCTGTGCTAATGAGCTTAGCGTCATCACGTAGCGCAATAATTGGACGTAGCAGTGATTTAACCATAAAGTGAATAATGACAGCACTAATCGCAATCGCCACTACAATAACAAGCATCGTTTGTTTTAAAATCGGAAACGCTGCCGCATCAATTTCTTTTTGTAGCACAGTACCTGTAATTTTCCACCCTGTTAATGCGTTCGTCTCATATAATAGTGTGCGTGGCTCGCCGTCTTCCGTATAGTCTAGCTCACCTTTCTCTTGCTTAAAGGCTTTTTCGACCGTTGGGTTATCCACCATTTTGCCCTTATCAAGCGTCGGGTGGGTAATTACTACGCGATTTTGCGAAAGAATTGCTGAAAAGCCCTCGCGACCAATCGCTACTGACTCCGCCATCTGCTGAATGGCATTTAATTTAACCGAAATCGCTACAACACCTTTTTTATCAAGGGACTGCTGGGCAATAGTCACTACTACATTTTTTGTAAAAGCCTCCTCGTACGGCTCTGTAATAATCGCCTTGCCGTTTGCAGCCATAGCTTGTTTATACCAATCGCGCTGACGAGGGTCATAGGTTTTTTCGATTTTACGCGGTGGTACGTTTAAATACTCACCCTTCTCTGTACCAATAAATACATTGAGTACATCACCTTGCTGTTGCTCATATTGCTCAAAAATGGTACGAATATACGTCTGCTGATTGCTAAAAGGGCCTGCGTTAATTTTATTAACCATCGCCTGTACATTTGTCAGCTTTTGATCTAATAGCTCGTCAATCACACCATTAATCGCACCTACACTTTGCTCCGCGCTGTATAGGATTTCGTCTTCAACGGCATTTTTTGCTGTAATATACGATAACGCACCAATACTAATCGTTGGCACGAGCAAAATTAATGCAAATAATACATTGAGCTTTGTACGAAAGCTCGTTCTCGCTTTGTTCATTACCATTCTCCTTCTCTCTCGTGATGTAATACCTACTATGTACGCACTAATGGAATAGCACTTTTTCATTATTACATAACCTAAAAGGAAGGTACAATGTTTTATTGGTTGGAATATTATAGTATTTTTCTATTTTTGTAAATAGTGCATTAATTTGGTTTATTTTTGCTAGCTTACACAACAAAATGCAGTGGGGCGCACTGCATTTCACCTATAACCATTTGATTAATTGCTCTCGGTCAATAATAACAACATCATTAGAATCCGCAAGATTTTGTGCTTGCTTTGTAAGGTAGCTATTTGTTACTACCCACGCTACATCCGCCTTATAATAAGCCACCGCGGGAATAATTTCCTGTACAGCGCGGATGCCCACGTTATTTTTATAACGCTTAGCTTGCACCACAATTTTTTGCCCATCTTTGTGTAAGATTAAATCTGCACCATAATCACCAGAAGCACTCGTCACTTTTGTTTTATAACCGTGACGCTTAAACATTTCCCCTAAAAACTCCTCAAACTCGCGGCCTGTCATCGCGTCAATTTCACTTAATGAGCGCCTTTTACTTGGCGTGAGCATACGCCATAGCAATAACGCCAAGGCTAACCCAATAAAGACACCAAAGAAAGCGACTAATCCTTGGATAAAATCACCTGTCTGCCACAGTACAATACCCGCCACAATAAGTGAAGCGCCTTGTGCGAGCGTAGCAGTGGTACTCGTTTTTTTACGACGTGCCATTACGCTAAACAGCGGAATAATGCAACTGCCGCTTCTTCCTTACCACTTGCCTTAACAACCTCGCCTGCCGCGTCAATAATCCAGTGCGGCTCGTGCTCACCGTACAATGATTTAGAGCTATTGGCTACCATAAAGGATGCTTGTGAGGACTGCATACGCTTTGTCGCACGCGCAACAAGCTCTGCTACTTCCGTCGTTGCTTCTAATTTAAAGCCAACAAGTGTAACAGCAGGTTGCCACGTTTTAATTTGCGCTAAAATTTTTGGTGCTTTTTTAAAATGAATAATAGGTGGTTCGTCAGATGGCATTTTGCCTTGTTCGGTCATTTCATTACCAGATTGGTCAAACACTTTGTCCACTAGCCAGTCACTACCTGCCGCTGCCATAATAACGATGTCTACGCCTTGCTGTTGCACAGCATATTTTAACTTAGCACCTAAATCTTCAATGCCCTCAAAACCAACGAGCGTCATCTGCGCTGCATTAACAGGGAGCTTAGCAAAATAGCCATGCATATAAATAACATTTGCCCCTTGCTTAAGCGCCTCCTCTGCTAAGTAACAGCCCATAATGCCTTTTGATAGATTAGTATGCCCACGTACATTATCCCACTTCTCTAATGTGCCACCACTCGTAATCAATACCGTCTTTCCTTGCATATTCATACATATCTCCACTCTTTCTATGATTGTTCGTCTATCCAGTCACGTAATATGCTAACAAATTTTGTAGCCGCTGGCGAAGGGTTTTTGCGTAGCGCAATACCAATTGTACGGTAACTCCCTTGCATAAGGGGCACAACTTTTAAGCCCTTAGGCAAATAGGTAATAGACATTTGCGGCAAAATGGTAATACCAATATGGTGCACAATCATAGACAGTACACCCATTTCTTCTGATAATACAAAACGAATATCAGGCTTTACCTCATACTTATCTAACAACCGTAGCACGTCATTATCTCCACGGTACGAAATCAACACAAAAGGCTCATCCTGTAGCTCATAAATATCTACCTTACTTTTTGTATAAAAGCGGCTCTCTTTTGACACCACACAAAGCAGAGGATCTTTGCGTAAGGTAATGTATTGAAATTGGTCGGAGTTCATCGCATTTAAAAAGCCCGCATCAATCTCCCCGTTAGTTAACCAGCGCTCAATCTCATAATAATCACCTTCACGCAAATCAATGGTAATACCAGGGTAATGCGTGTCCATCATTTGGATAAGCCCTGGCATCCAGCTCGACGAAATACTCGAAATAACCCCAATACGTAGCGTACCTGTCGTCATGCCAAGTAAATTCGTTGCCTCTTGTTGCACTAACTCCTCTGCCTCAAGTACCAGCCGCATTTTTCGTAACATGGCCTCACCTTCATTGGTTAATGTTAACCCTGCACGATTGCGATGAAAGAGCACAAAACCAAACTCGCGCTCCAAACTTGATACAGCGTGACTAACCGCAGATTGTGTCATACCAAGCGCCTCAGCGGCCTTTGTAAAGCTATTTTCAAAAGCTACTTTGTTGACGATTTCATACTTGATTATGCTCACTCATGTACACTTCCTTCTCACATGAATTTTTTTCATATAACTTATTATAAACATTCGTTTTACTAATCACAAGCAACGTTTTATAGTTGTCATTATCAAACAACAACTGTTTTAGCACAGCAAAGAAATTTAGAGGTGATTACGGATGAACAAACAAGCAAAAGCCAACCTATTAATGTTCGTTGTTACCATGTTTTGGGGGCTGTCTTACACCTTCATGGTGATGGGCGCCGAAACAATGTCAACGTTTAATATTGTAGCACAGCGCTGCTTACTCGCATTTTTCGTAGCGGGCGCAATTTTTTACCCACGTATGAAAAAAGCCAATACACAAATGCTAAAGTACTCATTTATTCAAGGTATGTTTTTACTGCAATTATTTGCTTTTAGCATCATTGGCTTAGAAACAACAACTGCCGCAAACGCAGGCTTTATTTTATCATTGACGGTTGTCATTGTACCGATTCTTTCAAGCTTCATCGAAAAACAACTGCCTTCTCGCGCAGTTGGCTTTGCACTTGTTTGTACAATGATCGGTATCATCGTCCTAACGGCTCAAGGCTCGTTCACTTTCCGCCCAGGCGATCTATACATGGCGCTTGCAGCAGTGGGTTACTCGATTTATTTAGTATTAAATGGTCGCTTCACTAACAAAGTCGAAACAATCGCATACGGTGTTTACCAACTTGGCTTCGCAGGTGTTGGCGCACTTATACTATGCCTGATTTTCGAAACACCACAGTTACCACAAACAACAAATGCATGGATTGCCATTTTAGGACTTGGCTTAGTATGTAGCGCATTTTGCTTTATTGCACAAGCTGTTGTGCAACAGCACACATCACCAACACATACAGGACTTATTTTTTCAGCAGAGCCTTTATTCGCTGCACTATTTGCGATGTTATTCCTTGGTGAGTCTTTAACAACACAAGTGATGATTGGCGGTAGCTTTATCCTCTTTGGTAACTTAATCGCACAAATGGAACAGTTCCATGTTATGCGCTACTTTACAAAAAAGACCCCAACAAAGCTTTCACATTAATGAATAAACATAGACGCTTACACATAAAAATGTGTGGGCGTTTTTCATTTGAAAATATTATTAAAAGGTTTAACCCTTTAGTAATTAAGGTATCTGTTAAGTGTTAAGTTAAACTGCATCGCCTATTTTAGGCATGAAGTTTTAAACGCATTAAAAATGAGGAGGAGAAATTAACATGAACAATCGAGACAATAAATTGTATGGTATCTATGACACGGAAGCAGAAATTCAATTAGAGATGGACCGTCTACGCGCGGAAGGTTTTACAGAAGAAGATATGTATATCGTTTCAAAAAAAGATAATCAATATTCGATGCATCGTGGTTTTTCTGACTATGACACTACTGAGCACCTTTCTTGGTGGGACCGTTTTAAAGCTTCATTAATGGGCGAGGACATTGTGAGAGAGCAACACTTTAACAATATGGGATTAACTGAAGAAGAACGACTACGTTACGCAAGTGATTTAGACGCAGGTAAATACTTATTATACGTAGATAAAAATTATGGCACACACTATGACAACGCTATTGCTGCATCTGATGCACCAACAGATGTTGCCCGTACTGAAGAAGAGCATCTAGCGCTACATGAAGAACAACTACACGTTGATAAAAAGCGTGTGCAAACAGGTGAAGTAGATGTTGAAAAATATGTCGTAGAAGATCAACAAACGATTGAAGTACCCGTAGAGCGCGAAGAAATTTATATCGAGCGTCGCCCGGTTAATAAAGAGACTACACTTCACACTAGCGAAGTTACTGATCAGGCACATGTGTATGAAGAAGAAGGCCGCATCCATATCCCTGTAATGGAAGAGCAAGTAGAGGTCACTAAAAAAGACGTAATTGCAGAGGAAATCGTCATTGGTAAAAAGAAAGTAGTAGATACAGAAACGGTATCAGAAACGGTACGCCGCGAAGAAGTAGATATTCACGATTCGACTCATCCCTTAAAAGATCATGATGGTATTAACAATACGGATCGTAAACTATAACAAACAGATATGAGAAAAGGAGAAATTGAGCGCGCTCAATTTCTCCTTTTTGATTTTCTCCTTAAACTATACTGTTTTAAGGTAGACATATTACTTATCTGCTCTAAACAGTGCCATTCGATAAGTTCCACCAATTCCATTAATTAATACATCACCATATTCTATCGAAAAAAGACGATTGTCTCCTAGAAGAAATGGTGTTTTTTAATAGTTCGTTATTTCTTCTTTTGATGTTGATCAAAGGTAATAACGTCGTCTTTTATGCTTAGCTCCCCGTGCTGCTCAACAGGGCGATTGTCTACAACAAGCTTAGCGACGTAACGGTACTCCCCACTCACCTCTAGCGGAATGGCGCTAATGGATGCCACTTGTAATGGGCTGTTGTATTTTTTAGCAACATTGATGGACAGAGCGAGCGCATGGCTCGCTGCCTGCTCCTCAGCCAGCGCCTCCGTAATGAACGGCGCGAGCTTTTTGGCAAGCTCCTCCTCTGTCGTCGTTGGTGTTACCGCATACTTTGTTGATAAGTAGCTACTAATGAGCTCTTTTTCTTTATCCTCTGCACTACTGCATGCACTTAAAACAATAGCCATAAGGAGTAAGATGAATAGCCGCTTTGCCATCTTATTTGCCTCCTAGCGTTTTAAGGTCCTCCACAATCACCTCTACAGGCACATCAATCCCATCATAGGATTTAATCGCGTGTCCGTCAGGCGTAACTAAGTAAAAATATGTCGTATGAATGACTTGGTCAGAGTTTGGGTCATCCTTAACATGAGCTCTAAATGAATTGCGCGCATACTGCTCAATATATTGCTGATTATACCCCGTTAAATACTCCCATTTACTGTCATCAACAATGTCATAACCTGCTAAGTAATCGGTAATGGCCGCTGGTGTATCGTTGTCAGGGTCAATACTAAACGCCACAATTTTATAATCGTCAACCCCAGCCTTTTGTAAGCCCTTTTGTACCTCAGTTAAGTTATACGTCATAGGCGGGCATACGGTAGTACAATTGGTGAAGACAAAAGTCGCAAGCCAAGGGCTTCCCTTTAAATCATCAAGCGATACTTGTTCACCACGCTGGTTTTCGTGTGTAAAATCTTGTACCTCAATATCCATATCACCTTTGACTTTATAGTTACTGCAGCCTGCAAGCAACACTAAGCTAAAGGCTAATACTAAAAATCGTTTCATGCCAAGTTGCCTCCTTATGTAGCAATACTCCTATTGTAGCATTGCAACAAGGCGCTGACTATTCGTTTGTTTGTCTTTTCATTACCCCAAAAAACGTCGGTGGTATGACGTTTAGTTGTTCCTTCATTTCGGCTAATAAGTTTTGTGTCGCCACTGCACCTTTAGCTGCCGAGCGGTGCAATGTCTCCCCGTATACTTCCGAAAAGTTACCATGCGCATAGTGTAGGATATTATTGCGTAAGTGAATGACATCCTCCTCAAATGTGTGAAAGGCATCACTTTTAATGACAGCTACACTATCCCCTTTGGTCAACTTTCCGAGTAGCTCAAGCTTACTACGTACGGTGTTTAAAATATGTGGTGGCTCATAGCGAGGTCGTCCATATTCTAAATAGTTAAACACATCTTTATATTGGTTCCCCTTTAACTCCGAGGTTTCCTTGCGTAAATAATAGTTGAGCAATGCTTCAAATGAAGTGGCATAGCTAATGATGGCATAGCGCGAAAAACGACGCTTTAATGTTAGCTCCTCTTCATTTTTGGATTTCTCCGCAAAGTATAAACCTTCATAGTACATCTCTGTTGCAAAATCTTTAGCACTTGATTTTGGCATTACACTCCCCCCTTTATTACTTTACTCTTTCCCCAAAATTTAATGAAACAATCAAAAAAATCGCAAGGAGGAAAAATACTCCTTACGACCTTGTCAATTGTGTGCCTAATTGCTGTAGTTTTTTGCCGATAGAGCAGGCACTTATACAGAAGTGATGGGCGCCTCGTTTCCCTTTGTCCTCACGTAAGGCTTGCTTAACTGGGCAATCGCGACAATACGTATCCTGCAGCGCGTCAATGTTTTCGACAATAGCTTTTGTCAAAGCACTTCCCCCTCTTTTTTCACGTTTTTATATTGTAGCACACCTCGTGTTATAGTAGAACGGAGGAGTGACGTGAATGATAGAATTATTTACAGACGGCGCATCCGCAGGCAACCCTGGCGTAAGTGGTATTGGTATTTTTATTCGTGGGGAGGGTCACCTTAAACAACTTAGTGAGCCTATTGCCCCAACCAATAATCACATCGCTGAATTTAGTGCGCTCGTGCGTGGTCTGCAAGAGGTACAGCAACTTGGCGCAAGCTTTGTAGCCGCAAAAAGTGATGCGAAAATTGTCGTTGATGCCATTAACAAAAATTACGTAAAAAACCCTGCCTATAAGCCTTTTCTACAACAAGCAATGACCATCATTGCTACCTTTGACGTTTTTTATATTGATTGGATTCCTGATAGTCAAAATAAAGCGGCAGATTCGCTAGCGCGCCGTGCCATACAGGCGCAAAAGCGTTAAAGTGTTTCGATTTGGCTAGCGCGCTGTACGCGACGCTTAACTATAGCGTACAGCCCTAGCACAACTAAAGCAAGTAGCGCTGAGCCAAGGTAAACGGTTTTATAACCACTCTGCATTGCTACAATCCCTAGTACATAAGAGCCGAGCGCAATACCCACATCAAACATCGTAAAATATGTAGCCGTCGCATAACTGCTACGTTCAGGCGCAGTCGCTTGAATGGCTAATGCTTGTAAACTCGTATTTAACGAACCATAACCAATGCCCACAAAAGCACCCGCCACTAAAAATAATGCCGCTCCTTCGACATAAGCAAGCATTGCAAGCCCTGCCGCAAAAAATAAAAAGGCTGGCACAATAACATAGACAGCACCTTTTTGGTCATAAAGCTTACCTACATAAGGACGCGTTAACAGCATAGAGGCCGCAAACACCGCATAAAACCAACTCGCCGCCGCAATTAAACCCTTTTGCTGGGCATATACAGATAAAAAAGACAGCACACTCGCATAAGAAAACGCCACTAAGCTCGCAATCAAAGCTACAGGTAATGAAGGTCGCTCAAATAAATCGCTGAGCTTAAATGTTAGCTTTGCGCCTGTTGGCTGCTGTAAATCCTCTGTTTTAATCGTAAGTGCCAACAATCCTCCAAGCAATACTACAGCACTCATAATACTAAATAACGTATTAAAATCACTATACTGAATAACAAGTAGCCCAATAAATGGACCAATGACAACAGCTAAATTGGTAGACATGGTGTAATAGCCAAGCCCTGCACCTTTACGCGCAGTTGGTACAATATCAGCTGCTAATGAGCCTGCTGCCGTTGTAATAATGCTAAACCAAATCCCGTGGAAGAAGCGGAGCGCCAGTAATAAAGGCAGTGGCTTAATCCATAAATATAATACCGAACAAATAAAATAGAAGGTAAGCCCTACAAGTAGTAACTTGTGCTTACCAAATACATCGAGCAATTTACCCGAAAAGGGGCGCACAATAATCGCTGACACTAAAAATGCCGTCAGCAGTAACCCTGCTTCTTTATCGGTTTGTTTAAGTACATCTAGCGCATAAAGCGGTAGCGTTGTCACAAGCCCGTAAAATACAAAAAACACCGTTAAGTTCGTAACAAACAAACTTGTAAAGCGCTTCGTCCAAATTTTTTCGTGTGGCACATCCATCAACCTTTCATTTTTTCCACAAGCTGATACAACATTGCTTGCTCCTCCTTACTCAGGCGTGCAACTGCCGCCTGCTCAAACTCACCTACTGCCGCTTTAATCGCGGGTAGCTTATCCTCTGCTACTGGCGTTAATGTAATAATTTTTTCGCGGCGATCCTCACCCTCAACGCGCATTACCCAGCCGAGTTTTTCGAGCCGTGTCACTGTACGCGTGACGGTTGGTGCTTCTACCGATAGCGTTTGCCAAATTTGCGTAAGGGACTGTGCCCCGTTACGATGCAAAAAATAAACAATCGACCACTGTGCGCTAAATAAACCATGCGGACGCAATACTTCATTTAGGGCAATTGTAAGTTGTCGATTGTATTGAAATAATAATGGAAATAACGGATTCAACTAGTTCACCTCAGTTGTTTACCTAAGTAAATAATATACCTGTTCAACTAAAGTTGCAATAAAAAAAGCTTGCGTTACTCGCGCAAGCTTGCTGTTTGATGCTCCATAATATTTAATAAGGCCCCAACGGCACCCGCAAAACCATGGTCACCAACAAAAACAGGTGTACGTTTTTTCGTACGGGTATAATTGCCAATCACCTTTTGAAGATGGTCATTATCACTTAGCGTCGAGCCAATATATACAATATGCTCCGCGTTATGCGCCTCCGCATATTGAATGCTAAGTGTAGTAATTACCTCACCTACTAGCCCCTGTACCGTAGCTAAAATATCAGCTGTAGGGTGCTTAGGGTCTTCTGTAATACCAACCTTACCAAAGTTACTTGCGGTTAAGTTACCGTCAATTGGTGTATCCATACCTTGGTAAATATCTTTAACGAGTAAATCAATTTCTTCGCGGTTACCGAGCTGTGCCATCGTCCGAATATCCTCGTACTCCGTAATGCCCGTAGTTAAGGCAGATAGCCCGATTAACGTACCGCCACCAATACCTGTACCACCAACACGCACATCACTATTGCCGCTCATATAGTGAACTGAGGTTCCTGTACCAATATTAGTAATAATACTTTCTTCAATACAGTGTCCCTCTTTTTTTAATAAGTAGCGCACCCCTTTTAGCGTCGCCTCAAACTCTACAATGTAATGAATTGCTTTTTCGTCACGTAGCTCTTCACGTAATTGCTCCGTACGACCACCCGTTACCCCAATATCCTCTAACCCTGGGTGTGCTTTTAGCCATTCCTTTACCGCTGCTAAATCATTTGACGGAAACGATACAAAATGCAACGCGTCCTGCTCATCAAAATAAGCAATCTTCGTTAGCGTTCCCCCCGTATCAATCCCTATCACCTTTGTCATAAAATTACTCCTTTATGTGTGCCTTCACTAAACTTTAACGCTACGTTATCCTTTTTGCAATTATACGTTTACGGTTTTAACGAATATTATGTACGAGCGCACAAAAGACGCATCATTTCGTACAATTGTTACATAATAACCTCTAGCGGAACTTCTTCATTATTTACTTTAACCCTCACTGTGTCATAGTCCTTTGCAGTCTCCACGCGGAAAATATGTTGTTGCTCATTATCTTTACTGCCGCCTTCTGTAAGATCTACCGTTAATTGTCCATTTTCGACGTGTACCTTACCTGATACATGTTTATCTGTTGTTATTACCACATAGCTACGGTGATCTAGCGTCATATATTGTACAGCTTGACTAGTGTCCACCTGCTCAGCAAGTTTTGTTGGTACTTGGTTAACCTCTTTAATAGTCGTATCATATTCACACGCTGCTAGCACGACAACCGCTAACAGTAACACGAAAAGCTTTTTCATCACAAATCCCTCCATTTTTGGCAAATAAAAAAAGCTAACATTTTACTGTTAGCTTTCATTAGTAGTTTAGCGTGCAGAGTAGCCACCGTCAATGACAAGTTCAGCGCCCGTAATATACGAAGCCTCGTCGCTTGCTAAAAACAGTGCCGCGTTTGCAACTTCCTCTGGCTTACCTAGACGTTGCATTGGCGTTGCGCGCACTAGCATATCCATTTGCTCTTTTGCATCCGTTAGCGCTTGCGTCATCGGTGTTTCGATTGTACCAGGGAAGATGGCATTAACACGAACATTAAAGCCGCCTAACTCCGCTGCAGCTGCGCGTGATGTAGCACGCACAGAGCCTTTAGATGAGGTATAAGCGTTCATGCCCATGCCAACAAGTGCTGTGTACGACGAAATATTAACAATCGCGCCTTGTTTTGCTTCCTTCATATAAGGGGCAACATGCTTAATGCCTAAAAATGGACCGAAGCCGTTAATATTATGCATTAGCTCCCAGTCTTTTGCTGTAATTTGGTCCGCTGTTTTTTCGGAAGAAATCCCAGCGTTATTAATTAAAATATCAATACGACCAAATTTTTCGATTACAGTTGTGATAGCTTGCTTCCAGCTTTCGTCTGAAGAAACATCTAACTTTACTGCAGTAATATGTTCGCCTTTAATTTTTTCAAGATTGGCTTCATTAATATCTGCCGCAATGACCGTTGCGCCTTCCTCAACAAAACGCTTCACCATCATTTCACCCATACCTGATGCTCCGCCTGTAACAACGGCGATTTTATTTGCTAAACGACCCATACTAACCTCTCCCTTAATCAAATTGTCTTCCCTTCTATTATATCAATGTCTAGCTAAAAGCACACAAAATCCCCTCGCAAAAGATTTTGTTTTAACTTTAGCGTGTAATCAGTTACGATAGAGGAGAGTTTGTTACTTTGAACTGGAGGATATGTACGTGATAGATGACAAAAAATTATATAAAGAAGCGATGAATGTTTTAAAGGAAACAAGTCGTACCTTCTATATTCCCATTACTTTCTTACAAAAAGATGTAAAAATCACAGTAGCAGCCGCTTACCTTATGATGCGCGCTATCGACGAAATCGAGGACCACGACGACATTGCTAATGCCGACAAGCATACAATGCTAATGGCAACGAGCGAGCTACTTGCCGCACCAACGTTTGATAACGAGGCATTTATGCAAGTCATTGCAAGCGTTAAGGATATCCTACCTGAGGTAACCCTTCGCCTACACGACTGGATTACATTTTGTCCTGAGGGCTCACGCCGTATTGTATGTGATGCTACAAGCGAAATGGCTACAGGTATGGCAAAATGGGCTGAGCGTAACTGGCAAGTACATACGCGCGAGGATTTAGACGACTATACGTATTACGTTGCAGGGCTTGTTGGCGTTATGCTATCAAATATTTGGGAGTGGGGCTACGGCATCACAACCGACCGCGAGCTAGCTATTGGTTATGGCCGCGGGCTACAAGCAGTTAATATTTTACGTAACGAAGAAGAAGACATGGACGAGCGTGGCGTTAGCTTTGTACCTGATGGCTGGACACGCACAGAGCTATTTGCCTATGCAGACGAAAACCTCGCAAAAGGTGACCTTTATATGGAAGACATCTCAAAGCGTACGGTATTATTATTCTGTCGTTTACCATTAGCGTTAGCACATCGCACACTTAAAGCATTAAAAGAGGGTCGCGAAAAAATCACGCGTGCTGAAGTTGAGGAAACGGTAAAAGAAGTCGAAAATAGTTAACAATAAAAAGAGGCTACATCGAAAGTTTTCGCTTTCAATGTAGCCTTTCTATTTATTAATCATCTCAATTTGAGATGGATTTCATCACCTAATTAACTAAATCCATGCATGAGCGTTTACTTTCTCGTCCGCTTCGACAGCCTATTGCTCATTTTCGGCAACCGAAATTGCGTGTTCACAAATTTGTCGAAATTTCGTTTCAAAGGCTAAATTATTTTCTTGCGTGCGTTTTTTTGGTCCTTTCGTGCGACCACCTGCTCGACGTATTTGTTGCCCTAAATGACGCGTAAAAAGTAGCTGATCAATATTTTCATTTGTAAACTGTCTGCCATTTTGATCGAGCACAAATCCCCCTTTCGCCAAAACCATCGCCGCAAGCCCATAATCTTGTGTAATTACAATATCATTTCGTGTAAGCGTGTTCAGTAGCGCAAAATCAACGGAATCTGGTCCCTTTGATACGGTAATCGTTTGCGCCCCCTCTCGCTCCATGACATGCGATGTATCGCAAAACAAGATAGGTTTAATCGAATAGCTAGATGATACGCGTAGCGCGATATCCGTTACAGGACAAGCGTCAGCGTCGATTAATAAATGAATCATTTTTTCGTTTTCTCTCCTTTTTCTATCTCAAAATTATATGGTTTTACTATTTAAAAATAATTTTAAATTCACTTTGTTATGCTCACTATTTCACAAAATCAAAAATTTGAGCGAAGTATTTTATTGAATAGTGCGAAAAATAACGATACGATAATAACAAGATAAAAAGCCTGGAGGTAATGACAATGACAAAATTACAAACTGAACAATCAGCAGCAAAGCAATATATTGAGCATGTATACGCACAGCTTGAACAAATTTACGGTCATGAGACAGAGTTTTTACAAGCGGTTGAAGAAATCTTCCTATCACTTGAGCCTGTGTTCGAGCAACATCCTGAATATATTGAGCACAATATTTTACAACGTATCGCTGAGCCTGACCGCGTAGTGTCATTCCGCGTCGCGTGGCAGGACGACAACAACAAAACACAAGTTAACCGCGGCTACCGCGTACAATACAATAACGTAATGGGCCCTTATAAAGGCGGCATTCGCTTCCACCCATCTGTGAACGAATCCATCATGAAATTTTTAGGTTTTGAGCAAATCTTTAAAAATGCCCTTACTGGTCAAGCCATTGGTGGCGGTAAAGGTGGCTCTAACTTTAACCCTAAAGGTAAATCAGATGCAGAGATTATGCGCTTTTGCCAAGCCTTTATGACTGAATTATACCGTCATATCGGACCAGATGTCGATGTCCCTGCAGGTGATATTGGTGTTGGCGCACGTGAAATCGGCTACTTCTGGGGTCAATACAAACGCCTTCAAGGTGCTTACCAACCTGGTGTACTAACAGGTAAACGCCCTGGTTACGGCGGTTCACTTGGTCGTAAAGAAGCCACTGGTTACGGTACGGTTTATTTCGTAGAAGAAATGCTAAAAGACATTGGTCAATCTTTCTATAATAAAACCGTTGTCGTATCTGGTTCAGGTAACGTTGCGATTTACGCTATCGAAAAAGCGCGTCACCTTGGCGCTAAAGTTGTAGCTTGCTCTGATTCAAGCGGCTATATTTATGACCCAGAGGGCATCAGCCTTCGTACATTAAAAGAAATTAAAGAAGTAAAAGGCGACCGTATTTCAACATATGTTGACTATCACCCGCACGCAACCTATACAGAAGGCTGTAAAGGCATTTGGACAATCCCTTGCCACATCGCCCTACCTTGCGCAACACAAAATGAAATTGACCTTGAGTCAGCACAAGTACTACTTGATAATGGCGTAAAAGTTGTGGGCGAAGGCGCAAACATGCCTTGCTCAATCGAAGCCATTAACCTTTTCATTGATAGCGGCGTTTTATTTGGCCCAGCCAAAGCTGCTAACGCTGGTGGCGTAGCTGTTTCTGCTTTAGAGATGGCGCAAAACGCAACAGGTATCTTCTGGTCATTTGATGACGTAGATGAGCAACTGCACAAAATCATGAAAGACATTTACGCGAACGCAACAGGCTGTGCCGAAAAATACGGCTTCCCTGGCAACCTTGTGATTGGCGCTAACATCGCAGGCTTCACAAAAGTAGCCGACGGCATGATCGCAGAAGGCGTTTACTAATAAAAAGTAAAAAACGGCGCTTAGCCCTGATTCGCTTTGGAGCACATGGCAATGAAACGCTCTTTAGTTTCATTTGACATGTGTGAAAAGCATGAAGGGTTGGCGTTTTTTACTGGATTCAAAAAAAGTAAAAACCACCGTTTAACCTCGACTGTTTTGGAAGGCTTCGCCAAGAAGTACCACTTCTTGAGCGGAGACTGAAAAACGTAAGAGGTTGGTGGGCTTTTACTAGATTCATTAAAAAGTAAAAAACGACGCTTAACCCTGATTCGCTTTGGAACACATGGCAATGAAACGCTCTTTAGTTTCATTTGACATGTGTGAAAAGCATGAAGGGTTGGCGTTTTTTACTGGATTCAAAAAAAGTAAAAACCACCGTTTAACCTCGACTGTTTTGGAAGGCTTCGCCAAGAAGTACCACTTCTTGAGCGGAGACTGAAAAACGTAAGAGGTTGGTGGGCTTTTACTAGATTCATTAAAAAGTAAAAACCACTGTCCAGCCCTGAGACACTTTGGAGCACATCGCAATGAAAATGGCTTTTGTTTTTTTCATACCACAACAAAAACAGGAGAATGTGCGCTAGCTGTCGCACATTCTCCTGTTTATTTCGTACTAAAAGCCGTTAGTCTGCAAATCGTTCAGCATTATCAACATACATCGCCACATAGCCGCAGCTTGGGCACACATAAACTTGTGGGCTTTCTGCTACACGATTAAATAGCCCGTGCCCCTTTTTTTGGATTTTAATACCATAGCCTCCGCCTTCAACGCGGATGGTACACTCCCCAACCATTGTTGTTTCACATTCGTGACACTTTCGTTCCTTCATTAGCCTTCAATCTCCTCTGTTAGCGTAATAAGTTCGTCAATTAAACTTCCGATAAATGCAATTGTCTCGCGCAGTGGTGCATCTGTCGAAATATCGACGCCTGCCATCTGTGCAAGTTCCTTCGGTGATTTTGTGCCGCCTGCCTTTAATACGTTTAACCAATCATCCACCGCTACTTGACCTTCATTTTTAATACGCTGTGCTACTGCTGTTGCTACCGTTAGTCCCGCGCTATACGTATATGGATATAAGCCCATATAGTAATGCGGTTGACGCATCCATGTTAAGGCTGCCTCGTCATCAATCTCTACCGCTTCGCCCCAGAACTTTTCAAGCACTTCGCGTTTTAATTTCGTAAGTACGCTAGCATTTACGCTACCGCCCTCATCAATAATAGCATATACCTCACGCTGATAGGCAGCCTCAAGTAAATGCGTCACAAAGTTATGGTAATACGTACGCGACACAATCGACGCAATGACCCAACGTTTAAATTTAGGGTCTTGTGAGCTTTTTAATAAATGATTTGCCATTAACATTTCGTTAGTTGTAGAAGGAGCCTCTATAAAGTAGAGCGATGGCTCACTATTAAAGATATTTTGGTTTTCATGTGTTAAATAGAAATGACCTGCATGCCCTAGTTCATGCGCTAGCACAAAAACATCCTCCATACTGCCCGTCCATGAAATTAAAATATACGGATGAATCCCATAAGGCGTTGAGCAAAATGCGCCTGTTGCTTTACCGATATTTTGTGCAAAATCCGTCCAACGTTCATCATACGAGCGCTTCATTAATGTTAAATAATCCTCACCCATTACACGTAGTGCATCAAAAATATAATTTTTTGACTCCTCAATCGTTACTTGTGGTTCATAGCTCGCATCAATTGGCGCTTTTAAATCGGCAAACGTCATTTTATCTAAGCCATTGACCTTTTGTACAAGCTTTGCGTATTTACGCATATGTGGCGCAAGCTCCTCCATAATAACGTCAATTTGACGATTATACATATCACGGTCCACATTTTGTTCAAATAATAAATAATCAATAACCGAATCAAAGCCGCGTAGTGACGCAATCGTTTTTTCCTTTTGGACTTGCGTATCGTAAGCCTTACCTGTCGTGAAGGCATAATCCTTTAACGTATCGTTAAATGCCGCAAAGGCTGCACGGCGCTTGTCCGTATCAGGATGCGAATCCCAAACGCCCTCAAACGTCACATAACTAATCGGGTAGGCTTCGCCCGCTACCGTAAAGTCAGGAAACTTGATGTCTACAGCTTTCATCATGTTGTATAAATCATACGGTGCTTGGAAAGTTGACGACAACGCAGCTAACGCGCGCTCTACCTCAGGATGTAATTGATTAGGAATGCGGCGAATTACCTCACTTAAATGGTGTGCATACTGCGGCTCAAGCTCAATAGCAGTCGCTAGCACTTCAATATCTAGTAATGACAACTGGCTATCTACAAATGCTAACTCCTTGCCAATTTGTGCAAATACATTGCTGAGCTTACTAATGCGCATTTGCGCCTGCTCATCCGTGCCGTCCACACTTTCGGCTAATTGAGCATATGAATACACCGGCACAAAAGCCTGCTGTAACTTTTCGTAGTCACGTAGCATAGCAACAACTTGCTCCGCTGTAGAAAACTTATCCAGCCACGTATCTGCAAATTGCTCCACCTGCTGCTCGATGTCATGTAATGCTTGTGTATAGGCTTCTTCTGTTGCAAAAATATGCGCTAAATCCCACGTTTCGTTAATGTTAACGTCGGCACGCTTCGGTAAACTTTGTACCATAGTGTATCACTCCTTGTCTTCTTTCATTATAAGCGAAAAATCAAAATAATGCGTAAATTTTGTTCTAAATTTGACATATTTATACGTTACTAATGGTATCATGGTGTGGAACACGTTTTTGGAGGTTGTATGATTTGATTAAGGAATGGGATCTACTCAGAGCAATTGCCTGCTTAAGTATCGTTACGTTGCACACGACAACGTGGATGACATTTCATAACGAGTTTTACGCTGAACATACGGCGCTTCACTTTATTCGCATTTTATTATGCTTCGCAACACCGACATTTATTGTATTGTCGATTATTATTTTAGCGCACAAATACCCCAACCAATTGCCATCAAATTTTTGGTCAAAGCGCATTCGCTTTTTATTGATACCTTATATGGCTTGGGCAATTATTTATGCAGGCATTGCTGAAACAATTTATCGTAAGGATTTATTTTTTATTACAGTGCTACAAAATTTCTTTCGCGGAGATTTTGTTGGCTGGTTCGTGATTGTCATTTTACAATTGTACGCGCTCTATGCGCTAGTAAAAAAATACAAGCTCGCAGATGTTGTTGTTTTGCCGCTAGCCCTTTGTATTTCTTTAGTTCATCATGCGCTTATTCAATTGCCGTACCCTTTTTTTATGACGCATCAAACGCAATTTCGACTGCTACTTACAGGTTGGCTTGGCTATTTTGCTATTGCCTACCTCGCAGGCAAGCACTACAAAAAACTTGCGGCAGCACTACTACGCTATCGCTGGTGGACACTTGTCACAGCACTACTAAGCGCGATGCTTATTTTTATTAATATGAAACTTGGGCATACGGGCATTCATTCAAGAAGGCTTGACCTTATCCCCTTTGTTTGTAGCATGAGCGCCTTAATTTTAGCGTGGGGGCAAAAATTACCCTACTTTAAAATTGTGCGTGTACTTAGCCGCTACGCCTTTATGATTTACCTCATTCATTGGCAGGTACTATGGTTTGGCTCTGGCTTTATTATGCGTTTTGGGCTGTCATTTAAGGTGACCATCGTTATCATTGTCACCCTAACCGTCGCCCTGTGCATCGCCATTGCATGGACCATCGCCCGCCTCCCCTTCGGCCAATACATCGTCGGGGCCATTAAAAAGTAAAAACCACTGTTCAGCCCTGAAGTACTTTGGAGCACATCACAACGAAAACGGGCTTTTGGTTTTCTGTTGCGAGGGGTGAAAAGAGCGAGGGGCTAGTGGGCTTTTACTGGATTCAACAAAAAGTAAAAACCACTGTTCAGCCCTGAAGTACTTTGTAGCACAAAAGAGGCTGGGACAAAAGAAAAAATGTGAGACGATTTTCAAAATCGCCTCACATTTTTCGCTTTCAAGTACATTAAATGAATTATTTAGCCAAGAAAATGACTACTCAAATTTTATATCTCCCCTAAAAATCGAGTTATGTCCCAGCTCTTCGTTTATCGCTGACGTTTTTGCCAAATGATTGTTACCGCAATAATACTAAGTAAAATCGCTTGGGCTACTAATGTTTCGACTGTTGGGTAAAGCCCAATCACAGGAACCATTGGCACACCGTCCACAATATGCGTAGGCACTTTATTCATTAACTGTAGCGTATGCACGCTCACACCAATAATTTTAAAGGCCAACACATAAATAAATACTGTCGCAATTTTAAAGAATAAATGAATCGGAATTTTAACCGATGTTTTTACGAACATAAACGCCACAAGTGCTAGCACAACTACCGCAACTAACACACCTAATGCTAGCTCGCCCGCTGTAATGCTTGGCGCAATCCCCATATAAAAAATTACAGTTTCTGCACCTTCGCGGAACACCGACAAGAAACTAATCATAGCCATCGCGACAACTGACCCTGTCGAAATAGCGCGTCCCATTTGACGCTCAATGTAGTCATTCCATGCGTTAGCTGTTGATTTAGTGTGCAGCCAAACACCCACACCAATCATCATAGCTGCCGCAATTAAACCAACGTAGCCCTCAATAATTTCGCGGTTAGCATCCATACTGCTTGCCGAAAACACAAGTGACATCGCAAAAGCCGCCACTACAGAAAGTACAACACCTGCTAATGCGCCAACATACACCCATTTCTTCAAGTGATGCTGGTTAGCACGTTGTAAAAATGTCACAAGCGCCATAATAATTAACATGGCCTCTAAGCCTTCACGTAGTAAAATAAGTGCCGCATCCCAAAACGTATAGTCGGTTTTTTCGGCAATTAAACTAATAGCTGTCGCAAACTCATCGAGCTGCGCATCAATTGCGTCCGCATCTACATCTTTCTTTGTTAAACCACTTACTACTAGTGGCATGGTACTTTCAATTTTCGTGTAAAGTTTACCATCACGCGTCGAAATATCCATCTCTACACGCGGCCACACCATAATAAACGCACGGATTTCATCAGCTGCCGCGTTATAATCCTCATCCGCAATTGCGCCTTTAGCTGCCGCGATATGGTCAAGTAATGTTTGCAATGAAAACTCGCCTTCTACAACTTCAGCGGTTTCTTTACCTGCTACAAAATCCGTAATAGATTGTTTTAGGTCATCAAAATTAGCTTGGATAGCTGCCATATCAGGCTCGTCCTCACTAATTGCGATGCGGATAAAAGCCATTTGTGTTTCGATTTGCCCATACATCGCAATACTTTGTTCACGCACAGGGCGTTCGTTTTTATTCCAGCTGGCATTAAACGTTTTATAAGCCGCATCCAGTGCTGCCACATCCTCAGCCGCTACTGCTTGCTCAAATGTCTGCAGTACTGGCTTCATCTTTTGCCCAAACTCCGCGCGCTGTGCCGCTTCATCTACAGGATTTTCGGCTTTATCTAACGCTACAAGCGCATTAGATAAATCCGTTAATGCCGCCAAACGGTCATCATGCGAATCCGCACTTAACGCTAACGCTAGCGCCTCATCCACCGCTTTTTTTTGCGTTGGTTGATCTGAGGTTACGTTTTGCCACTCCTCATTAAAACGAACAAGCGTTTTATGTGCTTCTTCATCTTGTTGTTGCTTTGTTTGCATAAGCGCATCACTAATCGCAATAAAATAATGACGATATGTGCTCTCTGCTTGCACAGGTAAAGCAATGAGTAAAACCAGTATCATTAGTAAACTACTTAAATAGCGTTTCACCTAAGTAACTCCCCTTTTGTACACCGGGGAAGCAGGCAAATAACGCACTGCCGCGATGTGTAATGTACTCATTTAATTTATCTAAACGCCCAAAACTATTTTGCACATCAATAAATTGTTGCGGGTGTTTTTGGAAGGAAATAAATAATAGCCCTGCATCATGCGCACCGGTTTGTGTCATTGTACCTGATGCATACGAGAAGGAGCGACGTAACATACGCGCTTTTGTTTGACGCGCTAAATGCACATGTGACGTGGCAGGTAGCTCAGCCTCGTCCGTATTATCAAACTCGTCCTTCATCCCCATTGGCGCACCCGTGTCACGGTGGCGGCCGAAGGTATTTTCCTGCTCTTGCAGTGAAGTGCGATCCCAAGTTTCTAAATGCATTTGAATACGGCGTACAGCTAAATACGTGCCGCCTGCAAGCCATGCCTTAGACTCACCAGGTTGTATCCACACGACATGGTCCTCTTTGTCAGGCACGGGGTTTTCTGTACCATCTTTAAAGGCAAATAAGTTACGCGGTGTACCTCCGCCAGGCGGAAAGGCGTTAAAACCTGCTTGTGCCCACTTCACTTCTACTTTACCTGTGGCTACACGCACTAAATTACGCACCGCATGAAAAGCAACTTGTGGGTCATCCGCGCAAGCTTGAATACATAAATCACCGCCAGTATAGGCAGGATCTAGCTGGTCTTTAGGAAAATGTGGTAAATCCGTAAATTCACGCGGTTTTTCGGCTGTAAGCCCTACTTTGTCAAATAATGACGGGCCAACGCCAATCGTAATGGTACAATTTTTAGCGTCTAGCCCTTCAGCCTCGCCCGTATCATTTGGTGGGATATGTACATTAGTAGACGTCGCGACCTCCTCGCCAGCCATTAATTTTTCAATCATTGGCGTCCATAGCTGCATTAGCTCGCGCATCTCCTTTTTTGTTGTAATGACAACATCAAGTGATGCAAAATAGACGTTGGTTTGCGAAGGTGTGGTAATCCCTGCTTGATGCTTGCCATAAAACGCAATACTGTTTTTTACTGCTTTAGGTGCTGTCAAATCGCTGCCCATTGCCTTCATAACGCCACCAAAGCCGCTTGCGCCAATAATAGCGCCAGCAGCTCCAATGCCCGTCATTTTTAACATGGAACGGCGAGATATTTTTTTCTCATGCCATTCAGTCATTTTTTATCACTCCATAATTACGCCCATTTGGCTAAGTGGTTCACCTAATTGGTTCACCGCTACAGCAAGCGCTTTAGTATCCTCATCTGTTAATTCTTCATACGACACATAGCCGTCTTCGCCTTGTTCATATTTCGCAAGTAACGCGTCAAGTGCCGCAAACTTCTCATCTAATGTTTTAACAAGGTCTGCATCTTTTGCTTCGATTTTTTCACGTAAAATCTCAAAGATTTTTTCTGCACCTTCAACATTTGCCTTAAAGTCATATAAATCCGTATGTGAGTAGATTTCTTCCTCACCTGTGATTTTTGACGTTGATACTTCGTTTAATAAGTCAACCGCACCAGTAATCATTAAATCAGGTGTAACTTCTACAGTTTGTACAAGGGCGTGTAACTCTTTCGTATCTGCTAATAGTTGATCTGCAATGGCCTCGTAACCTTTTGTTGTGTTATCCACCCAAAGTGCATACTCTAATTTGTGGTAACCTGTCCAGTCTTCTTTACCTAAGCCCTCTTCCTCAATATCCGCTAAACGTCCATCAATTTTAGGGTCAAGATCGCCAAAGCTTTCAGCGATTGGCTCAGAGCGCTCAAAGTACATACGTACGCGCGGGTATAAATGTTTAGCTTCATCTATTTTGCCTTCTTTAAATAACGTCACAAACTTTTCGGTATCTGTTAAAAAAGCATCCATCTGCTCAAGTGCAAATGCTTTATAAGCTTCCATTTCCTTTGTTAAGTCCACAGTATTTTCCGTAGCAACTTCTTCCGTTGCTGCCGTTTTATCTGCTGGCTTAGCATCCTGTGCGCCGCACCCCGCAAGCATTAGCCCTCCTACAAGCAATGCTGAAACTAGTGATGGTTTTTTCATTATGTCATCAAACTCCCTTTTTATGTATTCCTCTTGGTAATGATAATCGTTTTCAATCACTAGCGCAAGTGTTTTTCTATAAAAATGGCACGACTTACTATCAATCTACCGTTAGACGCATCAGTTCTATCTTTTGTTGCTACAAGGGCAAAATAAAAAAGCACGGTATAGTACCGCGCTTTTACGAATTAATTTGCAATTTTCCATTCCACTTGGTCAAGGAAGTCAGCTACATCCTCATTCACTTGATCACGCTCTTTACCGAGTGTAATAATATGCCCTGAGTTTTGGTACCAAATAATTTCTTTTTCTTGTGCTTTGACGGTATTTAAAATCATTGGCGCACTCTCTTGATATAACTCGTCATCTAATGCACCTTGCATAATTAACGTTGGCGCTTTAATGTTAGCTAATTGCTCGCGTGTTTCCATTGTGATTTCTGTTACACTATCTAACGAATCTTTTGGCGTAATACGTAGCTCATGTAACTCCGAAATGATTTGATCTTTTGATTTGTTTTCAAATGATTTGTATAGACGTGCGTAATGGTACAAGCGTGTAAATAAGCCTTTTGAGTTATCACGTGAAATAGGTGCACACATTGATACGACAGCTTTAACAGGGAATGTCTCTGCTACCTTTAATGAAAATACACCGCCTAGTGAAATACCGGCTACTGCGATTTCTTTATAACCTTTTTGTTGCAGGAATTGGTACCCCTTCACAACATCTTGCCACCAGTCTTCTGGTGTTGTTTCAAGTAATGCTTCTGGCTCAACGCCATGCCCACTGTAAATTGGTGCGTGTACGGTGTAACCACGTTCTGCTAAATGAAAAGCTAGCTTTTTAACATCCTTTGTGCTACCAGTAAAGCCATGCAATAATAGTACGGCTTTCGGTCCTTTTTCGATAGTTAGTGATTGTGGTTTGGCAATGTTCATATATGTGTATCCCCTTCTGCGGAAATGTTTTGTGTATATTTTGTGTCCTCATCATAGCACCGCAAGTCATAATGTACAATTTATTGTTTTCATCGTTTCGATACCTTTTATGCATGAGTCGAATGATGGTATACTAAATCAAAAAGTTATTCGACTTTTAAGGAGAAATGAAGGATGGAATGGCAACAGCTACACTATTTTAGTACATTGGCGAAGATTCAGCATATGACGCGCGCAGCGGAGGAGCTGTCAATTTCGCAACCTGCGCTTAGTCGCTCCATTGCCCGCTTGGAGGAAGAGCTTGGTGTGCCACTATTTGACCGCCACGGGCGAGGGATTTATTTAAATCACTTTGGGCAGTCCTTTTTAAAGCGTGTCAAAACAATGCGTCTCGAATATGACCGCGCCATTTTAGAGTTACAAGAGTTAAACAACCCTGATTATGGTATGATTTCACTCGGCTTTTTGCATACACTTGGCACAAATGTCGTGCCTGATTTACTGCGCGACTTTGGCAAACGTTTTCCGCACGTGCATTTTAAACTTACGCAAAACTATTCCTATGACCAACTCAAATTATTGCAGGCTGGTGAGCTTGATGTGTGCTTGCTTGCGGCAATTGATACGGAGCCGCCCGTTGTTTGGCAGGAGCTGTGGCGCGATGAGTTATTTATTATGGTGCCAAGCGACCACCCTTTAGCTGCGCGCACGAGCGTCACATTGCATGATGTGGCGGATGAGCCGTTTATTCATTTAAAAGAAGGTTATGCACTACGTAAAAATGTGGAGCGTTGCTTTGGGGAGTGTGGAATTACACCACACTGGGCATACGAGCTAGACGAAGTGTCTACCATTGCGGGCTTTGTAGCGGCTGGGTTAGGCATTACCCTACTGCCGCATGATGATAACTACAACCCTGAGCGTGTAGTATTACTACCTGTTAAAAACACCGTTTGCGAACGAATTATTGGCATGGCGTGGCTCAATCATAAGACCGCTTTGCCTGCCGCAACCGAGTTTAAAAAGTTTGCGAGCACATATTTTCAATAAAAATATGCGCGCTTCCTTTTCATTTTAGTAAATTAACGATATTATAGTACGTATGTTTGATATTAAGGAAGTGTTGAAATTGGTAAAACGAAATGATCCTTGCCCTTGTGGAAGCGGCAAGAAATACAAAAAGTGCTGTGAGCACAAAGAGGCTGTACAAGTAGCCGATATGTTTTTTGAAGAAATTGATCGCACCATCCAGTCATTTTTTGATGACTACCCAACCCGCGCAGAAATTCCTGCGTATAATGAATTAGTTGTTGAATGGCTACCACAACTGCCAGGTCTGCATCCGCAGCTTGTCCAAGCGATTGCGCTTGAGCATTTCTTCTTTTTCCAAAAGCCAGAGATGTGGCAGTCTTATATGAAGAAAGTCCAAAAGCAAACATTGCGCCCCGTATCTCAGCAAGTTTACGCGTCATGGACGTGCCCGCGTTTATTCTTCGGGGAAATTATTGACGTATCATCACCGCTTTATTTAAAAGTACGTCATGCGATTACAGGCGAGGAAATCTTCCTACGCCGCGAAACAGAGCGCGTGATTCCTGAAGGGATGATGACCTATACGTACATCCTGCCAGATGGCACATTAGAGGACAATCACTACCTTGCGACATCCATCTTTATTTTCTTCGCACCAGAGCATAAGCCTGTGTTTGAAAAGTTTGCGAAGTCACATCGTGCTGATGAGCAGTTACTACTATGGCAAGCTCTTGTTGCGAACGGTTATAATGGTGAGGAGTTTACGACATTTGAGTCTAACGTGTTAAAACATGCCGAAGACTTCCTTGCGAAGCATGAGCGTGACTTTAAAGAGCTACGTATTGTGCTTGAAGACTATTTAGTAGAGGAGCGCCCAGGCGCGCGTAAAGAGGCAGCCATCGCGGCTGGTGCTGTACGTTACGCTAATGAAAACGGCTTAATTGAGCCGCTTCAAATGACGGTAAAAGATATGGCTGAACAATTTGGCGTATCTGCTTCTTCCCTAACAAAATATTACCAAGACATTACGGCTTACCGTAGTTAATAACTTGCCCCCCACGTTTGTAAAAGCGTGTGGGGCTTTTATGTATCAACTATCCTAAACGCGCATAAATTGACAGGTTTTTAGGTCCTACACCACTTATACTAACCAAGAGGAATTGATGGTAAGTGGCAAGACATGCGGCGTGCCATCGTGTAGATTGAGGCAAATTTAACTGCGCCTTTACAAAGAGTGGCTACCTCAAAGCAACTACTGCGGGGTTTGAACGCTACATAGACGACGATCCAATGTCGGCTACATGTTACTCGGAGATCTGGCTTGCTGTTTTATAATTCCCCCACAAAAAATAACCCATCATGCGATAGCATGATTATATTCTTTTATTCTTTTAAATCTTTAAGTACTTAGATCTTTTAAGTTCTTTAAAATCTTTAACTATTGAATCGGTCAATTTGGTCATACCGAATGGTTCATATTGAGCACCCCATTATTCATTTTGCATCGTTCCTGTTGTTCACTTTGAGCAGTTCCCCTTCTTCATGTTGAACTGTCCAATCTAGCGCGCCTAGTACCCAACTGTGACTTTTAGTAACCTGTTTCTCCTTTCTTACCTAGCAATACGTACCACTTTTTAAAAAAGAGACAAGCAACTCATTTGACTAGCTTTACGTCTTTAGGGTATAGGTAAGAAGTTAGGAGGGGTTAGATGAAAAGGCTCGCAAGCTATCGTATTTTTATTATCGTTAGTATGGCTATGAAATTCTTTTTACAGGTGTATTGTTTTAAGCGGCGTCATCGCGGTGATAACTCCGCTGAAACAAATGCTAAATGGGAGCGCCTCGTTACTAAACAAGCGCGTGAATACAATAAAAAAGCACTCGCGCTTGGCGGGTTAATGATTAAAGTTGGGCAGTTTTTAGCCTCACGTGCTGACATTATGCCCCCAAGTTTTTTAGCTGAGCTAGAAGGGCTAACTGACCGTGTACCACCCGTCAAACCCGAAGAAGCTATGGCAGTATTAGAAGAAGACTGGGAACGCCCTGTCAATGAGGTGCTCGATTGGATTTCGCCTACAGCTGTAGCCTCTGCCTCTATTGGCGAAGTATATAAAGGCACATTGCCAACAGGCGAAGCTGTGGCGATTAAAATCCAGCGCCCTAATATCGCACGCATTATTGCGATTGATTTTAAAGCGGTGCGCATCGTAATTTGGCTCGCAAAAAAATTCACAAGCTTTGGTAAACAGCTCGACTTTGACTTACTGTACAGCGAAATGCAGGACGTATTACTACCAGAACTACAATTTTTACAAGAACTACAAAACGGCAAAAACTTTCAAGCGCGCTTCCCTAATACACGCATCCCTCGCTATTTTGAAGCATACTCCACTGACCGCATACTGGTCATGGAATGGGTAGAGAGTAGCCGTATTTCGGATACTGCCTTTTTAGATAAGCATCATATTGACCGCGCTAGTTTAACAGAGCAGCTCGTTACATTATTTTTACAACAAGTACTCGTTGGCGGTCAGTTTCATGCAGACCCACACCCTGGCAATATTTTAGTTGAGCCAGATGGTACACTTGTACTTATTGACTTTGGTATGGTCGGCACTGTTACAGATGCAGACGCTACTTCTATCGCCAAACTTGCAAGCGGCATTTTATTTACGAATTATGATTTAGTCATTGATGCCCTTGAAGAAATGGGCTTCCTACTGCCTAGCGCCGACAAAGAAGTATTAGCGAAAGCTATCGAAAAGGTCGTCAGTGCCTATCAATCCAATGAACTAATGCAAATTAACGGCGCTGTCGTTGAGGAGCTAATGGAAGATTTACAAGAAATCGTTCGTACACAACCCGTACAATTACCTGCGCGTTTTGCTTTTCTTGGGCGTGCTATTTCCACACTTGCTGGTGTGCTGTACATTGTAGACCCTAGCGTTGACCTTATGGAAATTGCCAAGCCACAAATTACTGAATGGGTGAAGGAAGAAGCAAAACGGAAAGATACATTAAAAAACTTTGGTAAACAGGCCGTGGACGAACTTCGCCTGCTGCAGCGCTTACCGCGCAAGCTCGAAAAACTGATGGAAGAACCTGAAAAGTGGCGCATGGAACTTGCCAAAAAAGATGTACAAGCATTAAATGGTAGCCGCCGCGTAGTTGCTACATGTTTTGCGAGCATTAGCCTCGTGGCGCTCTATGTTGGCATCTTTACAAGTCATGAGTTACTGCTCTATACCAGCGCCCCTGTTTTTATAGGTAGCGCATGGTGGGCTATTAAAAAATAAAAGAAGGTGAGGCGATAATTGACATCGCTTCACCTTCTTTTTATGTTGTGCGCTCAGCAAGTGCTGTAATTTCTGCTAAACTTTGTTGTACGCCTTGCTTCGTTGCCGCAACTTCTTGTTGCCACTCAGGCAATGCCCCAAGCGCAAGATTCGCCAGTCTTGCCCGCTCATACTGTAGTGCTTGTGCAATAAGCTGTTTAAAAATCGGCACTGTATAAATTAAGCCATTATCTAAGCGCGCGAGTAGCTTATCGTTATTTTCCGATAACATATATAGCTGTACGGCGAGTTGAGTACTTACTGTACGCGCCATCATAAAATCTTGCCGTCTGCTATCAAGTAGCTCACGCATTGCCTCTAATGTACCTCGTTCAAAATCGTCCTTCGCATAATCTAATTGACGCGCGAGCTCTACGCCTCGCTCCGCTAGTGCTTGCTCATGTTGAAGCAAGAAGCTATAATACGCAGTATTTTCGTCAAATAGGCGCTGTAGCTCCTCATTATTTTGAACAATGGCGCGCTTATACTCCGTCATCGCAATAAAACCTTGCTGTAGCTGGGCGCCAAGCCCTTCGTATTTACGCAAAACATTTATAGGTGGCGCTGGCTTTTTACCAAGCATACGCTGCATAAAACTTGGGCTCTCAACCGGCTTGTCTTCAAAATCACTTGGGTCAAGCCCTTCCATCACCTTGCCCATTTGTGTCGTTACAGCTGTTAGCCCGTCGATTTTTTCGTTTAACAGCCCTTTCATGGTGCGGTTAATAAAGCCATTGATTTGTTCGACTTTATCCTTACCAATCATCAAAACGTCTGCAGGCGTTAGCTTAGCGAGGCTACGTTTAATAGGTGCGAGTGCTTGTACCGAACAATCCACCTGCTGACGTAAAATTTGCTCCATATCCTCCATACTAATCCCTCCTAAAACCTAAAAAACCCTTAAAAACATCGGTTAAGCTCGATTTTGTTTGAGGGGCGCGGTAAGCATAGTTAAAGCGCATCTCGTCAAGTAAATGATGGTCAAATTGTGCTTTATCTATATAGCGCTCAATATCATTAAGCCCCGCTGGATTAAACAACACAATATCAAGACCTAGCTCATTTAACATAAGTAATGTAGCGGCATCAGCACGGCTTAATTCACCGTTGATTTCATTATTGTACAATATAATTTTAGGGACATCCTGCGTATAATCATAGCGCTGTAATAATGCACCTACTGCACGCGGCATTTGCATCGCTTGACTAAACGTATACAAACGAAGTGCGTCGTCTGTTTCGCCAGCTAAGCGTTTAAGACGAGGCGCCTCACATAACCGAATCATGGCTGCCGCAATGGAGCGTTGCACACCGTCATGCAAGTGCGTGTGTTGCCACCAATTGCTCGCAAGTATCTTGTCAATAGATAGCTTACCATCGCGCCCAAGCGCTTGCGTGTAGTGGTATTGATTATTAGCGCGATTTTCTTCTTGAAATGGAAACTGCTCTATCAATGTTGCATGGTCAAGCGCTACTAGACGATGGATTTGCGCCCAGTAGCTCGCCTCATCAAGCGTCACACCTGAAATTTTAGTAAATAGTACAGGAATGGTAACTTGATGCTGCTTTACCTCAAAGCCAGGACGCACGAGTGCACGTTGCTCACCTAAAATTTCGATTTCATTATAGGTGGTACGTAGTGTAATACCATGCGCCTCATGCTCACGCAGTGACCACGGGGCAAGATAGCCATCTTCTCCGCCTAATATCGTACTAATCTCGCGTTGCGCTCCGTATGCCACCGTTGTTTGTTGCTTAGGTGGTGCTGTCGGAAATTGTGCATCAGCCTGCATTGTAGGGTAACTCACCACTGACATGGTCGGCACGATTACAGCCGCTTCGTTTGGCGTAATAAGTGCCACATCAAAGCCACAATTTATGCAGTAACGTAAAAAATAATGCTGACTTGTTGTTAATGCCCCAAACCACACAATGCTTGGCGTTGCTGTCACCATATCAAACTGCTTCAACCACGGGTCAATATGGTTCCACATCCATTTAATTAAATCGAGTAACAAACGTCTAAAATCAGGATGGGTATAACGTGTCCCCTTATCCTGCTCAAACTGCTGTAAAATCGTAATAAATTGCAATCTAAGCTCGCGTTGCCAATCATTTTGATAGCGCGGTAGTAAATGCTCTGCATCCAAAAACGCCACAAAGCGATTAAGGCTTAATGTAGGCTGTTTTTGCACGAGTTCATACATTTTTTGCAATGCCTGAAAACGTTCAGGCGGAATCGTTTTATCAAGGTCCTCCGATAAAATGGTAACGCCTTGCTGTAATGATAACTCATACAGCTCTTGGTAATATGCCGTCTCATCATAGGGAACGCCCTGTACATTGACCACCACTTGCTGATACTGTACGCGCTCCTCAGTATGTATATAATCCGGGCGACTGCTTATCGGCTGTGTTAAACGAAAAGCCCAGTCCACCTCATTGACAGCTAACACTTGAAATTGTCGTAGCATAAAGGACGACCCCCTGTTATATCTTTCCCTTAATCATAGCATTTTCCCTATAAAAAAACCTCTCCGTACTAATGTACATAACAAAAAGAGGCTGGGACAAATCCCGGCCTCTTTGATTCTCTACTGTTATGCATTTTTCTTCTTTTTACGAATGAAATAAAAAACAATAGCTGCCACAATAAGACCAAGGATGACTAAAGTTGTAGTATCATAAATGAAAAAACGCGAGTCTTGAAGTTCATACATACTTATCACCTGCTTGTTTGTTATTTTACATTACAAGATTGCTTACTCTTAGCATAACACAAAAT
>NZ_JPUW01000020.1:0-43849 GCF_000743635.1 Lysinibacillus sp. BF-4
GGTTGGCGACAATGCCTCCCCGACTTACGCTTTGCGTTGAAGTCGGGGAGGCATTGTCGCAAATCTGATGAAAAAAGGAGGATGATTATGAAGAAACTACTATTTAGCGCTTTAACAGCAGGGGCACTTTTACTTGGCCCAACCGCTCAAGCTGCTAACTTTAATGATGTGCCAAGCAGCAATACTTTAAAGTATGAAATTGATTATTTGGTGGAGCAGGGGGTAATTAATGGCTATAAAGATGGTTCATTCCGCCCTAATGATATGATTCAAAAACAGCATATCGCCAAAATTTTAGCGAATTCATTACAGCTAGATACGAGCAACGTCGCTGACCCTGGTTATAAGGATATCCCAAAGACGCATATTTATTATAAGGAAATTGCGGCTGCACAAAATGCAGGTATTTTTGGTAAGGCTGAGTATTTTCAGCCTAACTCTACGATTTCACGTGGCTTTATGGCACGTGTGCTAGTACGTGCCTATGAGTTAAATATGCCAAATCTAGCAGGTTTTGAACCTACTGATTTTGTGGATGTCCAAAAAAATAATGCCTATTATAAAGATGTGAGTACACTTAGCGCGTTAAATATTACAAAAGGTTCGTATCGTGATGGTAATGCCTATTTTGATCCAAATAAAGCAGTTTCACGTGCACATTTTACCGCTTTTTTAGCGCGTGCCTCAACACTTACAATAGCTGATGTTGATATGGATACGGATGCCGTTTATACATACCATATTACTACTGCGGATGGTGATACATATCTGCGCTCCTACGATTATCTCGGCAATGATGGTAAAAATGAGGTGTGGGAAAATATCGAGGGTGACTTCCCTAATATTTTAACGTATTATGGCGGATCTGAGATAGGCTACTCAGCAATAAGTGAGGAACCCCATTATGAATTATATGCGCATTTGCCATTGGCGATTGGCGTAAATCAAATTGAAGGTCCTGTTCATAACGAGCGTACATCTGTTATTGCGACAGATGCTACGATCCAAGTGAATAACACTACGTATAAAAATGTTGTAGTAATTGAGGTACAAGGCTTTGACTTTGGTGGTTATAAAGAGCGCTACTACATCAAGTCGGGTATTGGCGTTGTTAAAATCGAAAGTTTGGTTAATCCATTTAAAATGGAATTAGTATCTTTAGCTAAGTAAGAAGTAAAGAAGTGTCTGGATTTTTCAGACACTTCTTTTTTTCGTAATAAATTATATGTTTTGTTACGGCATTGTAATGTAATTGTAAGGAAGATGCGTTAGTGCACATAATTTTGTATGTTACGCTAAGTGAGTTGGAAAATATTTTAGTAAAAGGAGAGAATCACTCATGAAGAAAATAGTAGCTACTCTTGCTGCTTTATTTTTAATGAGTACTTTCGCAATTACGGGCCATGCCCAAATGTTTAAAGATATCCCGAACAATAGTGATTCATTTTATGAAGTGAATTACTTAATTAATAAAGAAGTAATTAGTGGTTATAGCGACGGCACATTCCGTCCAACAGCGCTAATTCAAAAGCAACACATTGCGAAAATGCTCGTGCAAGCATTACATTTACCAACGGATAATGTCACAAATCCAAATTACGAGGACATCCCAACAGATTTCCTCTATTATAAGGAGATTGCGGCAGCACAAAATGCAGGGTTGTTTGATAAAGCACCAACATTTAATCCAAAATCAACAATTACACGTGCAGATATGGCAGAAGTGCTAGCACGTGCTTATAGACTACAGGCACCTGAGGGCTATGAAGATAGCTTTACGGATATTTCGGCAGATACACCGAGCTACGACGCAATTTTAGCGATTGCCTCAACAGGTATCACGATTGGTACGCCTGATAAGGCTAACCCAGGCTATCGCTCATTTATGCCAAATAAAGAGTTAACGCGTATGCACTTTACCGCATTTTTAGCGCGTGCGATGACGTTACAGCCGTATACGTTTTCGTTAGCACAAAAATCACAGCATAATTATGATGTGTTAATCCCAGCAGGTACGACACGTAATTTACTATATGAGCCAGCAGGTGAGGGTACTTGGTCAGTATCTAACTTAACGGATGGTTATATGTATAATTCGTATAAAGAGGAAGAAACAGACGAACGTTATGTGATGAGCCCTCCAACGGCTGATCAAAAACCACTTATCATTCAAAAACCTATCCGCATTGGTACACAGTCTAAACTTGAGGATGGACCAAATGCTACGGTAACGATTATTTCGACAATGGCTAAAACGGTAGTGAATGGTAAAAAGTACGAAGACTTAGTATTAGTGGAGCAATATGACCGTGATACTAAAAATATTTATCACTATTTCTTTGCTAAGGATAAAGGGTTAATTAAGCAAGAGCTTGTAGCTATAGGTGAGCAAGCAAAGTTAACACCTGAGATGACGTTAGTTAAGCAATTAGTAGAATAAAAAAGATGGCGTCGCATATGCGGCACCATCTTTTTTTAGTCATGATGTAGTGTTGGAATCACTTCAGGGTGTTGCTCTACTTCAAGTAATTTATTAAACGAGGCAATGGCAATTTCGGCTTGGTCGTCTTGTGGCTCTTTAGTAGTTAGCAATTGTAACCATAAACCAGGATAGCCAAGAAAACGTAGCACAGGAATGTTGCGCACGGCGTTTGTTGCTTGCAGTACCTCAAATGAAATACCAAGCACCACAGGAATTAATAAAATACGATTGACAATACGTAACCAAAACGGGTCAGTTGGTACAAAAAAGTACACAAACATCCCCACGATAACTGTAAATAAAATAAAGCTACTACCACAACGGTAGTGAAGACGAGATTGTGCCTGCACGTTTTCTACGGTTAGGGGCAGGTTAGCTTCGTAGCAATTAATGACCTTATGCTCCGCACCATGGTATTGAAAGACGCGTTTAATAAGCGGGGTGAGTGAAATAAAATACAAATAGCTTAGTAACAGCACGAGTTTAAAGCCACTCTCTAATAAAATTTGCCCCGTTTTACCTGGCACCCATGTAGCAAGAGCTTGTGCTAAAAAGACAGGTACAAGCGTAAAGACAAATTTACCAAATAAGAAGGAAAGGATACCAACAATGGCAACACCTAAAATCATTTGGAGCTTAGAGCCGCTCTGCTCCTCCTCTACAACTTCCTCACCTGGTGTAACATCATAGCGATCACCTGAAAACTGCATATGGCGAGAGCCTACGCCCGTTGATTCGATGATAGCAACAATGCCGCGAATAAATGGGATTTTTTTAAGCTTTTGTAACGCAGGTCGTACTGGTTTTTCATAATGATAATAGTCTACGGAGTCGTCATTGCGTCGGATTGCGGTGACAGTGTGCTTTTTACCACCAAACATCACACCTTCTAGCAAAGCTTGACCACCATATACTGGTGTTTGATTACTCAAACAAAAACACCACACTTCTCTTAATAAATTTTACAAACAATACGGTAAGTGTACTAAATTTTCGACTAAAGCACTACTAATAAGTGCTTGTCTAAAAATTGTGATAAACTAGAGGGAGTACAACGAAAAGGAGAATGCGGTGTGAAGATTATGATTTTGAATGGGCCAAACTTAAACCGTTTAGGCAAGCGAGAGCCGGCAATTTATGGCTATGAAACATTAGAGGATGTACACAATAACTTACTGCGTGTAGCTGAGCGCTATTTAGCAGAGCTTGACTTTAGACAGTCTAACCATGAGGGTGAGCTTGTGGACTGGCTACATGAAGCGGCAGATAAAAGCTATGATGGTGTGGTCATTAACCCAGCAGCTTATACGCATACAAGCGTAGCGTTACATGATGCCGTTGCAGGTATTGATGTGCCTGTAATTGAGGTGCATATTTCTAATGTACATAAGCGCGAGGCTTTTCGTCACCATTCCTATCTTGCGCCTGCATGTCTTGGCCAAATCGTTGGGCTTGGCACGTACGGCTATGAGTTGGCGTTGCAAACACTTTTACAAAAGGGAGAATCATCATGTTAAAACTAGACAAACTTCGACAAGCATTACAACAACAATCACTAGATGGCTTACTTATTACAAATGAGTTTAATCGCCGCTACATGACAGGTTTTACGGGGACAGCAGGTGTTGCAGTAGTAACAAAAGAAGATGCAGTATTTATTACGGACTTCCGCTACACGTCTCAAGCAACTGAGCAAGTGGAGGGTTTCCGTATTGTACAGCATAACGGCTCGCTCATTCAGGAGGTCGCTACGCAAGCTGAGCAAATGGGTATTAAAACATTAGGTTTCGAAAAGGAAGCGATGACCTTTGGGACGTATGAACAGTATAAAGAAATCGTACCGTCACAATTCGTGCCAACTTCGGGTCTGATTGAAAAAATTCGCTTGATTAAGACGCCGCAAGAGATTACTATTATTAAGGTTGCATGTGCGATTGCGGATGATGCATTCACACATATCCTTGACTTTATTAAGCCTGGTAAAACAGAGCTTGAAGTAGCGAATGAGCTAGAGTTTTTCATGCGTAAGCAGGGTGCTACGTCTTCTTCTTTCGATACGATTGTTGCTTCGGGCTTACGCTCAGCCCTGCCACATGGTGTTGCAACAAATAAGGTGATTGAAAAGGGCGATTTTGTTACACTAGACTACGGAGCATTATATAATGGTTATATTTCAGATATGACACGTACCATTGCGGTAGGTGAGCCATCTGAAAAGCTAGTGGATATGTATAATGCCGTGCTAGCATCGCAATTATTAGCGCTTGAAAAGGTTGGCCCTAACATGACGGGTAAAGAGGCTGATGCTGTAGCACGTGACTATTTGGCTTCAAAAGGTTACGGCGAGGCATTTGGGCACTCTTTAGGTCACGGCATCGGTTTAGAAGTACACGAGGCACCGAGTCTTTCGGTGCGCGGCGAAACCGTATTAGAGCCAAACATGACAGTTACGCTTGAGCCGGGTGTTTATTTACCAGGTATTGGCGGCGTTCGTATTGAGGATGATATTTTAATTACTGCAACAGGTAATGAAAAGCTTACGCACTCAACGAAAGAACTTATTATTTTATAACTTGGAGGAATACAAATGATTTCAGTAAACGATTTTCGTACAGGCTTAACTGTCCTAATTGATGGACAACTTTACCGTGTAATGGACTTCCAACACGTAAAACCAGGTAAAGGTGCTGCTTTCGTACGTTCTAAATTACGTAACCTACGTAACGGTTCAGTAAACGAAAAAACTTTCCGCGCTGGTGAAAAAGTAGAGAAAGCACAAATCGACAACCGTAAAATGCAATACCTATATGCACAAGGCACAGACCATGTATTTATGGACTTAGAGTCTTATGAGCAAATCGAATTACCAGAAAAACAAATCGAATATGAACTACAATTCTTAAAAGAAAACATGGAAGTTCATATCCAATCATACCAAGCTGAAGTATTAGGCGTGGAATTACCAACGACTGTTGAGCTAGAAGTAGCTGAAACAGAACCAGGTATTAAAGGCGATACAGCTTCAGGTGGCTCTAAGCCAGCGAAAATGGAAACGGGCTTAACAGTTCAAGTACCATTCTTCGTAAACGCGGGCGATAAATTAATCATCAACACAACAGATGGTTCATACAGCTCACGCGCATAATTACGTAAAGGCTCTGCATAAATTTGCAGAGCCTTTTGTGCTTTTATTATTGAACAATAACAGTTTTTGCCCTTAAGTTAGCATAGTTTAGCTAGATTAATAAGTATTTTACAAATAAGTTGTCTGAATAGATTGATAAAATTGTTAATACAGCGTAAAATGATTGTTAATGTCTCAACCATATAGCAAAGATACAGGGGAATGGGAAAAGTGAGTAATGACACGTCACTGGGGTGTTTTTAAGTTAATGCTAAATTTAAAGTAGTTAACTCATTTATCGTTGTGTTATATAGCAGTAATAAAATGTGTGATACTTATTCGTAGCAGATGTGGTCTTTTTTGATTAGATATACTTATTTTTCATTTAACTATTTCAAATTGTATGAAAAAACTATAGAATAGACATTGTAAGAAGTAGATTTTATTCAATAAGGAGAGTTAGCAATGTTCAAAATCCAAGAAATTCGTGAAATTATCAAGTTAGTTGACGCATCTTCAATCGACGAGTTCGTTTATGAAGTTAAGGATGCAAAAGTTAAGTTAAAGAAAAAAGCGGGTGTTGTGGTAACTGACGTAGCACCAGCGAAAAAAGAAGTAGCAGCTCCTGTTGTACAACAAGCACCAGCGGCAGCTCCAGTAGCTCAAGCACCAGCAAAAGAGGAAGCACCAGCAGCGGCGACGCCAGTTAATGATGATCCATCATTACATAAAATCACATCGCCAATGGTAGGTACATTCTACGCAGCACCAAACCCAGAGTCAGAAGCATACGTAGCAGTAGGCGATAAAGTAGACGACGAAAAAATCGTTTGTATCGTTGAAGCAATGAAGCTATTCAATGAAATTGAAGCTGAAGTTAAAGGCGAAATCGTAGAAATTCTTGTTAAAGATGGCGACTTAGTTGAATACGGTCAACCATTATTCCTTGTAAAAGCTGAGTAAGGAGTGCATATATAATGAAAAAGGTTTTAATTGCCAACCGTGGTGAGATTGCTGTACGTATTGTGCGTGCTTGTAAAGAGCTAGGCATTAAATCAGTAGCAGTATACTCAGAAGCAGACGCAGAAGCATTACATGTTCGCCTAGCGGACGAAGCCTACTGCATCGGTCCTAAATTATCTAAAGATTCATATTTAAATATGAATGCATTACTTAGCGTTGCTGAAAAAACAGGCGCTGATGGCATTCACCCGGGTTACGGTTTCGTAGCTGAAAACGCAGATTTCGCTGAAGCATGTGAGGACGCAAACATTAAATTTATCGGACCATCATCAGATTCGATTAAAGTAATGGGTATTAAAGACGTTGCACGTGACACAATGGAAGAAGCGGGCGTTCCTTTAGTGCCAGGTACAGGTATTGTTCCTGATATCGAAACAGGCGTTAAATGGGCACATGAAATCGGCTTCCCGGTTATCATCAAAGCAACAGCTGGTGGTGGCGGTAAAGGTATCCGCGTAGCGCGTACTGAAGAAGATTTACGTAAAGGTATCGATATTACACAAAAAGAAGCGGCTGCAGCATTTGGTAACCCAGGCGTTTACTTAGAGAAATTTATCGAATACTTCCGTCACTGTGAAATCCAAGTGCTAGCTGATAGCTTTGGTAACACAATTCACTTAGGTGAGCGTGACTGTACGGTACAACGCCGTATGCAAAAATTAGTTGAGGAGGCACCATCACCAGCATTATCTGACGAGCGTCGTCGTGAAATGGGTGAAGCGGCAGTTACAGCAGCAAAAGCATGTAACTACGAAGGTGCAGGTACGATTGAATTTATTTATGATTACCAAGCTGATAAATTCTACTTCATGGAAATGAATACACGTATCCAAGTAGAGCATCCCGTAACAGAAATGATTACAGGTGTTGACCTTGTTCAACAACAATTAAAAATTGCGTCAGGTGAGAAATTACCATATACGCAAGAAGATATTAAATTTAATGGTTGGGCAATCGAGTGTCGTATTAATGCTGAGAATGCTTATAAAAACTTCATGCCTTCAGCGGGTAAAGTAACAGATTACTTAGCTCCTGGTGGTTATGGTGTGCGTGTAGACTCTGCAGTATACCCAGGTTACTCAATCCCACCATACTATGATTCAATGGTAGCGAAACTAATCGTTCATGCTGATACACGTGATGAGGCAATTGCTCGTATGAATCGTGCACTTAGTGAATTCCAAGTGGACGGCGTTCATACAACAATTCCATTCCACGAAGCGTTAATGAATAATGATGTTTTCCAATCAGCGAAATTCAACACGAAGTTCCTTGAAGAAAACGATATTTTAAACGTTAAAAAATAAGCTATTTACCTGTCGCAGCTTGCGGCAGGTTTTTTTGTCTTATAATGAGGAAGTATAGTATAATGATTAACAGAAGTAACGTGTTTGTTATAAGGAAAGGATGATAGTAATGGCTGAAAAAGCGGGGCAATCTTTCGTACAACCGACACCGTCGGGCAAAGAAGAATTAGGTAAAATTGAAATGGCGGCAGAGGTGCTTGAAGTTGTAGCGGGTATTGCAGCGACAGAAGTTGAGGGCATTGCAGCAACACGCGGCAACTTTGCATCAGGTGTGGTTGAGCGTTTTGGTAAAAAGGTGCACAATAAAGGTATTAAATCAGGCGTTGCTGAAAACGGTGATATTATTATAGATGTATACTGTTCAGTAAAATATGGCTACGCGATTCCTAAAGTAGCAAAAGAAATGCAATCACAAATTCGCCAAGCAATTCACAATATGGCAGCGATTGAAACAGCAGAAGTTAATGTGCATGTCACAGATATTGACTTTGAAACAACTGAATCCTAATAAAAACGCTTCGGATAAGCTCCGAAGCGTTTTTTTATATTTTGGCTTTAGAAAAGCCACGGCCTAAAATTTCAGAGGCGCTTAGGAAAATAACAAAGGAGTTAGGTTCTTCGTTAGTAATAATTTGTTTGAAATAAATCGCCTCGGCTTGTTCCATGACACATAATAAAAGTGCACGCTCCTTTTTAGAAAAAGCGCCAAAAGATTGCACCTGTGTTACACCGCGCTCTACATGCTCATAAATTAATGAAGTGACGCGTTCCTCATTGTCGGTAATAATTAACACAAGTTTATTGTCACCAGATTGCAATTGGACAAAGTCAATCACCTTACTTGTGACAAAAATCGAAATGAGTGCATACAAAGCAAGCTCAAAGCTAAAGACGAAGGCACTAGCTACAACGACAAAGCCATCGACAATAAGTTGCGAAAAACCGCTAGAAATCGAAGCATATTTTTTTAGGATTTGAGCAAGTGCTGCAGTTCCCCCAGTAGAACCACCGCCTCGGTAAACAAGTCCAAGCCCCACACCTAGTACAATCCCCCCGTAAATTGACGACAAAAGATCATGTGAGCCTTTAGCGACCAAGGCTTCTGTTAAGTAGATGGTTAGTGGCACCATCATTGTGCCAAGCAATGTTTTATAACTAAAATCTTTACCAAGTGCAATAAAGCCTACGACAAAGAGTGGAAGGTTAATAATAGCTTGTACGAGCGCAGGCTTTGTACCATATAGCTCAAATAAAATCGTACTAATCCCTGACACACCACCAGCGGCAAGTTGTGCAGGAAGTAAAAACACATTATAGGCGATACCAACGAGCATAGCGCCGGCGATAATAAAAACATAATTGAGTGCGGTGTTGGTTTTCTTAAGTTGTGGCATAGTAAAAATCCTTTCTCTCTCTTCAATTGCTTTAGTATAGCAAGGATTTTAGTTCGATTGGGCTTAAGTGGTAAAATAGCTAGCCTAGTAGCGCGTTAAAACGTTAAAGAATCGCATAAAAAAGAGGCTACATAGCAGTAGCCTCTGTGCGATTAAAGTTGTGGTTTTTTCCAAAACATTGCAATGCCAAGTCCTATAAATAAGGTGATTGTTGCAAAGTAGTAAGGGTAATCTAAATTAATATCAAATAGCAAACCACCTAGTACAGGCCCAAAAATATTACCAAGGCTCGTAAACATAGAGTTCATGCCGCCTACAAAACCTTGCTCATTACCTGCCACATTAGATAAATAAGAGGTGACAGCAGGGCGGATTAAATCAAAGCCAATAAAAATTGTAAAGGTTACGGCTAAAATCATAAAGTACGACGATACTAACGTCATAGCAAAGGCAAGCAATGCAGAAACGAGTAGCGCAATACGAATTAAGTTAATTTCCCCAATCTTTTTGACGATTGGATCAAGTAAAACAACTTGTGCAATGGCACCAATAATAGCACCACCCGTAATAACGATTGCAATATCTTTTGGCGTAAAGCCAAATTTATGGTCTACAAATAAACTAAATAAAGATTCGAAAGTAGATAGGCCAAAGGTCGAAACGAAAATTACCACGAAGGCAATAAAGTATAAGGGGTGGAAGATACGCTGTAAGCCTTTGCGTTCCTTCTCATCACCGTTACGTGCAACGACTTCTTCAGTTGAGCGCTCTGGCTCTTTTAAAAATAATAGCGAAAGCACAGCTGCAACTGCACCAAGCACACCAGCAGTATAGAAGGGTACGCGTGTACCAATTTCAGCTAAAAATCCACCGAAGCCAGGACCGATAATAAAGCCTGTATTAATGGCAGCTGACATATAGCCAAGTGCTTTTGGGCGTGTAGCCATTGTTGTAATATCTGCAATAAATGCGGTAACGGCTGGCATAATAAATGCTGCGCTTAGCCCGCCTAATGCGCGAGAAATAAATAAAACCTCTACGGATTTACCTAGGCCAAATAAAAATTCGGATACCCCAAAGATAAATAAGCCCGTAACAATCATAGGTTTACGACCAATTTTATCAACCCAACGCCCAGAAAATGGTGAAACAATTAACTGCACAATGGCAAAAGTCGCAACCATATACCCGACTACCTTACCACTAATGTTAAACTCGTTCATAATCGTTGGTAGTACAGGAATCACAAGACCAATACCTAAAAATGCGATAAAGAGATTGGTTAATAGAATGGTGAGTGTAATTTTTTTGTTTTTTGACATACATCATAGCCCCTTAGCGTAAAAAAATACCCAAAACATTTGTTTAGGGCAAAATCGTCTTTTGATTATAGCACGGTAGTAGCGATAACTAAAATTTTTTCCTATAATACGTGGAAAATTAACGAAAATATGCGAGCTACGGTGTGCATTTGGTCAAAATATGCTATGATAAATTTTAATGCTATAAGTAGAAGGAGTACGCCTATTATGAAACGACGTGAAGCGCGCGAAAAAGCGCTACAAGCACTGTTTCAACTCGAAAATACCGAAGTGACAGTTGATGAAGCTGTTACACATATTATTGAGTCTGATAAACGCAACGAATTTTTCGAGCGTTTAGTATATGAAACAACAGAGCACCAAGAAGAAATTGATGCAAAGATTACAGCAAGTCTAGAGAACTGGTCTTTTGAGCGTTTGCCAAAGGTAGAAAAGACCGTACTACGTTTAGCTGTGTTTGAACTCCTATATATGGAAGAAACACCGAAAAACGTAGTCGTAAACGAAGCAATTGAGTTATGTAAAACATTTTCGGACGAGAAAGCAGCAAAGTTCGTAAATGGTGTTTTATCAAATATGGTTCAAGCGTAAAAGTTGCGGAAGGGGATTTAGTACAGATGTCGAAAATAATTAGTGGTAAAGAAATTGGTCAAAAAATTCGTGAGGACGTTGCAAAACGTGTAGAGCGTGTGAAAGAGCAAGGCGTAACACCAGGTCTAGCTGTTATTTTAGTTGGTGATAACCCTGCTTCTAAAACATATGTCGCGAATAAGCAAAAATCATGTGCAGCCATTGGCGTACATTCGGAACTAATCAAGCTACCTGCTGAAACTACAGAGGAAGCATTAGTAGCGGAGATTACAAAGCTTAACGAAGCGGCGCATATTCACGGCATTTTAGTGCAGCTACCATTACCAAAACATATTGATGAGGATACGATTATCGCAGCAATTGCACCTGCAAAAGATGTGGACGGTTTCTCACCAATTAGTGTTGGTAAAATGATGCTTGGCCAAGATACCTTCTTACCATGCACACCTTATGGCGTAATGAAACTACTTGAATATAGTGGTGTAGAAGTAGCGGGTAAACATGCAGTTGTTGTTGGACGTAGCCATATTGTTGGTAAGCCAATGGGGCAATTATTATTGCAAAAAGATGCAACTGTAACTTATACACACTCTAAGACACCTGATTTAAAAGCCATGACAAAGCAAGGAGATATTATTATCGCAGCTGTCGGTCGCCCGAACTTTATTACAAAAGAGCATGTAAAAGAAGGCGCAGTTGTTATTGACGTAGGGATTAACCGCGACGAAAACAATAAATTATGCGGCGACGTTGATTTTGCAGACGTAGAGCCTGTAGTAAGTAAAATTACACCTGTACCAGGTGGTGTAGGTCCAATGACGATTACAATGCTACTCGAAAATACAGTAAAATCGGCAGAAAATACGTTAAAGTAATAAGTAAGAAGCTGTCTGAACTTGTTTCAGGCAGCTTTTTTTATGAGGAGGATGACAATGCCATCTTATTTAACGGTACATGCATTAACCCAATATATTAAACGCAAGTTTGACGCAGACCCTCATTTACGTAAGGTGTATGTGCAAGGTGAGCTTTCTAATGTAAAGCATCACCCATCAGGTCATATTTACTTTGTGTTAAAGGATGGGCATACGCAAATTTCGGCAGTGATGTTTAAAAAACAAGCATCGCAATTAGTTTTTCGCCCAGAATCCGGTATGAAGGTCTTTTTATGTGGCGATGTTACCGTTTATGAAAATTATGGTAGCTATCAACTTTATGCCAATGAAATGTTGCCAGTCGGTGCGGGTGCACTCTTTGTTGCCTTTCAACAATTGCAGGAACGCTTAACGCAGGAAGGGTTGTTTAAGCAAGAGTTTAAGCAAGCTTTGCCAAAATACCCAAGAGCGATTGGTGTGATTACAGCGCCTACAGGAGCGGCAGTGCATGATATTTGCACAACGTTAAAGCGACGCTATCCACAGGCACAAGTTTTTATTTATCCTACACTTGTACAGGGCAAGCAGGCAGCGCCAAAAATTGTAGAGAAAATCGAGCAAGCTAATCGAGAACAGCGTGTAGATATGTTAATTGTTGGTCGAGGTGGCGGCTCAATTGAAGATTTATGGGCTTTTAATGAGGAAATAGTAGCGCGTGCTATTTTTGAAAGTCGTTTGCCGATTATTAGTGCAGTAGGACATGAGAGTGATACGACGATAGCTGACTTTGTAGCAGACTTGCGCGCGCCAACACCAACGGCAGCGGCAGAGCTTGCTACACCAGATTATAAGGAGATTCTTGCTAATCTACTCGCAATAAAATCGCGTATGACGGCAACTGTACGTAGTTATATGCAACAGCAACGCCAGCAATTTAATCGTTTGAGCCAAGCGTATGTATTACAAGACATTACGCGTACACTACGACCATTTGTTGAGCGTCTTGGTAATTTGGAGCAACGTTTACCGACGGCTATGCAAATTCAGCTAATGCAACAACAAAAGGCATTGCAACAATTAACATTTAGGCTACAGCCTTATGAGCCTAAGCAAAAGTTACAAGCAGAAAAAGCCTATACAGCACGTTTGCAAGAGCGTTTGACACGAGCTATGCAAGGCGTATTGTTAACAGAGCAACAACGCTTAACACATACTTGTCGTACACTAGCTGTGCTCAATCCGTTGCAAACGGTAGGACGGGGCTTTCAATTAACATATAAAGACGAATTACCAATAACTTCAGTAGCTCAACTAGCCGAGCAGGATGAAATTCGTGTACAATTTAAAGATGGTCATATTAAAGCGACTGTTAGTGAAGTAATAGAGGGGGAAGACAAATGAGCGAGACGGTAACATTTTCGGGTGCTTTAACTACACTTGAAGAAGTGGTACGCAAGCTAGAAAGCGGTGAGGCATCGCTAGAAGAAGCGGTTGAACTGTATAGTAAAGGGATGCAGTTAGCGCAAGTATGTCAAGAAAAACTACAAGTAGCAGAAGATAAGGTAGCCAAAATTATTGATGACAGTGGTAATGTAGCCGTATTTGAGGAGGAGCAACGATGACATTAAAAGCATTTATGGATGAGCAGATCCCATTATTAGAGCAAGAGATGTACAGCCAAGTTACACGTTTAACGATGCCAGAGAACTTAAAAGAGTCAATGCTATACTCATTAAAAGCTGGAGGGAAACGTATTCGTCCGCTATTCGTCCTAGCTGTATTGGACCTTTTTAATAAGCCATTGCAAGCAGGTTATGAGGTAGGCGCTGCGCTTGAGATGACGCATACGTATTCTTTAATCCATGATGATTTACCAAGTATGGATGATGATGATTTACGTCGTGGTAAGCCAACAAACCATATTGTCTTTGGTGAGGCTATTGCGGTACTAGCAGGTGATGCCTTAAATACATTAAGCCTTGGTATTTTAGCAAATGTTACTGGCATTACAGCAGAGAAGAAGGTTGAGCTTGTACAACTATTTAGCCGTGCATCAGGTGCAGAGGGCATGGTAGGTGGCCAAGTACTTGATATTGAAGGCGAGCAAAAGCAACTAACATTAACTGAGCTAGAGCAAGTGCATATTAATAAAACAGGTGCGCTATTACGTTTTGGTATTGAGTCGGGTGCAGTGCTAGCTGATGCTACACCTGAAGAACGCGCTTATTTAAACGAATATGCACATCATATTGGTTTAGCTTTCCAAATTAAAGATGATATTTTAGATATTGAAGGTACGTCAGAGGAGTTAGGTAAAACAGCAGGTAAGGATGAAGCAAGCGAAAAGAGTACTTATCCTGCACTACTAACAATAGAGGGCGCGCATAAAAAACTGCAAGAGCATTATGACTTAGCGCTTGCGGCATTAAATAAAGTTGACAATGAGGCAACATTGTTACAAGAAATCGCGCATTATATCGTACACCGAAATAAATAATTGTTATAAAACACGTGCTTTAGTGTGAGACTATGCTAAAATATGTGAGTATATCAATGCGTAAAAAAACTAATGTGTTTTGTTTTGTGCATGACACTTACACTGTTATAATGTTGAAAACAACGGTGAATACATTTATGAAAAGGTGTGTGAGGAAGGTGGATTTAACTACGATTACTAGTCCATCCTTTTTGAAAGATTTATCGAATAAGGAACTAGAAGCATTAGCTCAGGATATTCGTACGTTTTTAATTGAGAAATGTGCACAAACGGGAGGACATATTGGACCTAACTTAGGTGTAGTAGAACTAACGTTAATGTTGCATAAAATGTTTGATAGCCCGAAAGATAAATTTTTATGGGATGTTGGCCACCAAGCTTACGTGCATAAAATTTTAACAGGTCGTGCGAGTCAGTTTGATACACTTCGTCAGTTCAAAGGGCTTTGTGGTTTTCCAAAGCTTGTGGAGAGTGAACATGATGAGTGGGAAACAGGTCACAGCTCGACGTCTCTGTCTGCTGCTATGGGTATGGCAGCCGCACGTGACATGAAAAACGAAACAAACTATGTAGTTCCCATTATTGGTGATGGCGCACTAACGGGTGGTATGGCGCTTGAGGCATTAAATCATATTGGGCACGCAAAAACAAATATGACAGTAATTTTAAATGACAATGAGATGTCCATTGCACCAAACGTTGGCGCACTTCATAGTATTTTAGGGCGTTTACGCACAGCGAAGGAATACTCTAAAGCTAAAGAAGAAATGGAAACACTAATTAATAAAATTCCTGTAGTTGGTGGCAAGCTTGCTTCAACTGCAGAGCGTGTAAAGGATAGCTTGAAATATTTAGTTGTGTCAGGCGTATTTTTTGAAGAAATGGGCTTTAAATACTTAGGGCCAATTGATGGGCATGATTTTGAGGCGCTTGAAACAAATCTTAAGTATGCAAAAGAAGCAAAAGGCCCTGTGTTAGTACACGTTATCACAAAAAAAGGTAAAGGCTATAAGCCAGCTGAGGAAGATACAGTCGGTACATGGCATGGTACAGGTCCTTATAAAATGGAGACAGGTGCTTTTGTTAAATCCGCTGTTAAAGGCCCTGCATGGAGTAGCCTAGTGGCAGATACTGTAACAAAGCTTGCCGAAACGGACAAACGTATTGCGACAATTACGCCTGCAATGCCTGTTGGCTCTAAGCTAGAAGGTTTTGCGAAAGCGTATCCAAATCGCTTCTTTGATGTTGGTATTGCCGAACAACATGCCGCAACAATGGCAGCAGGTATGGCAACGCAACATATGAAGCCGTTTTTAGCAATTTACTCAACCTTCTTACAACGTGCGTATGATCAAGTATTACATGATATTGCACGTCCTAACTTAAACGTCTTTATTGGGATTGACCGCGCAGGTTTAGTAGGCGCAGATGGCGAAACACACCAAGGTGTGTTTGATATTGCCTTCTTACGTCATTTACCAAATATGGTCATTATGATGCCTAAGGACGAAAATGAAGGACAGCACATGGTAAAAACAGCGATTGACTACAATGACGGTCCAATTGCCTTGCGTTACCCACGTGGTAATGGTTTAGGCGTACCAATGGACAAAACACTTCAAGCGTTACCTATTGGTAGTTGGGAAGTGTTGCGTGAAGGTAAGGATGCTAGCATTCTAACATTTGGTACAACTATTCCAATGGCTATGGAAGCAGCCGAAGCATTAGCTGCCCAAGGTATTGAGGTAGAAGTAGTGAACGCACGCTTTATTAAACCGATGGACGAAGCTATGCTACATCGCATTATGCAAAGTGGTAAACCTGTCCTTACAATAGAGGAAGCCGTACTTGCGGGAGGCTTTGGTAGCGGTGTGTTAGAATTTGCACATGACAATCACTATACAACAGCTATTGAACGTATCGGGATTCCTGATGAATTTATTGAGCATGGTAGTGTTAATGAGTTATTAGCTGAAATTAACGTTACAACAGAAGAAACTATTGCGCGTATTACACAACTCGTGCAACAAAAGTAGGTAAAAGATATGGCTACAAAACAACCTAAAGAACGCGTCGACGTATTACTCGTCGAACGCGGTCTTTGTGAGACAAGAGAAAAAGCCAAGCGTAATATTATGGCGGGACTTGTGTTTTCTAACGAGATTCGTATTGATAAGGCTGGCGAAAAAATTGCAGTAGATGCACCACTTCAAGTAAAGGGCTCAACGTTAAAATATGTGAGCGTGGTGGATTAAAGTTAGAGAAGGCACTTGAGATTTTTGATATGTCAGTGGACAATAAATTAATGCTAGATATTGGTTCGTCAACAGGGGGCTTTACCGATTGTGCCCTGCAAAACGGCGCGCGTCATTGCTATGCACTTGACGTTGGCTCTAACCAACTCGCATGGAAAATTCGTTCAGATGAGCGTGTTACAGTAATGGAAAAAACCAATTTCCGTTATACAACAGCGGCTGATTTAACGGAGGGTTTACCAGAGTTTGCGACGATTGATGTATCCTTTATTTCACTATCGCTTATTTTACCTGTATTAAAACAACTATTACTACCAGGTGGCGACGTAATGGCACTCGTTAAGCCGCAGTTTGAAGCGGGTAAAGAGTTTGTTGGTAAAAAAGGTATTGTGCGCGACCCTAAAGTGCATCAAATGGTACTTGAGAATACCGCCGCTATGGCAACCAAAGTGGGCTTTATCGTCAAGGATGCTTCCTACTCACCAATTACGGGTGGCGAAGGAAATATTGAATTTTTATTCCATTTAGTGAATCCTACTGAAAGCACAGCTGATGTGTCTTATACAGCATTTGATACACTGGTTCAAGAGGCACATAATCAATTGAAATAGTACGTGCTCACAAGCGTGAGCGCGTTTTTTCTTGTGTTTTATAAAGAAAAATGGTAGTGTAATTATACAATTATTTAACTATTTATAAGAGGTGAAAGTTATGAATAAAGGGCAACGCCATATTCGTATTCGCGATATTATTGCTAATCACGATATCGAAACACAAGATGACTTAGTAGAACAATTAAAAGCAGCAGGCTATAACATAACGCAAGCGACCGTATCACGTGATATTAAGGAGCTTCATTTAGTTAAAGTGCCATTGCAAGATGGTCGCTATAAATATAGCTTACCAGCAGATCAACGTTTTAATCCTATCCAAAAACTACACCGTGCATTAGCGGATGCTTTCGTTAGTATTGACGGTGCTACACATTTTTTAGTTATGAAAACATTACCAGGTAATGCGAATGCTATCGCATCTTTACTAGATCATTTAGACTGGGAAGAAATCATGGGAACAATCTCAGGGGATGACACAATTCTAATTATTTGTCACAATGAAGAAGAGCGAGAGGAAATTAAAAAGCGCTTATTAGAAATGTTGTAATCGAGGTGGTAGCTGTTGTTAAGGGAATTAAGTATTCGCAACTTCGCGATTATTGAAGACTTAACGGTTAGCTTTTCAGATGGATTAACCGTTTTAACAGGTGAAACAGGTGCAGGGAAATCAATTATTATTGATGCTGTACATTTATTAGCAGGTGGGCGTGGATCACAGGAATTTATTCGACATGGCACGCGTAAGGCAGAGCTAGGTGGGTTATTTCAAATTAATGTGAGCACGCACCCTGTTTTTGCTCGTTTAGAAGAAGCTGGTATTGAGTGCGAGGAAGGAACGATTGTTTTACGTCGTGATCTTAATGATAGTGGTAAAAGTGTATGCCGTGTTAACGGTAAGCTAGTACCGCTTTCTGTATTGCGTGATATTGGCTCGCATTTGATTGATATCCATGGTCAGCACGAAAACCAAGAGCTTATGGATGAAAAGCGTCATATTCATTTACTTGACCAATTTGGGCAAGATGCATTAGGTGACAGTGTGGCTAAGTACCGCGAGCGCTATGCGGAGTTTAAGCAGTTGCGCCGTGAGCTAGAGGCTGTGTCGATTGATGAACAACGTATTGCACAGCGCATTGATTTATTTCAGTTTCAGTTAAATGAGCTAGAGATGGCAGACCTTCAAGTAGGTGAGGAAGAAAGCCTGTTAGATGAGCGCAAACGTTTAATGAACTTTAATAAAATTTATGAGGCCTCGCATATTGCTTATGAGGCTATTTCTGGCGACCAAAAAGGGTTGGACTGGATTCGTCAAGCTATGCAATCTTTAGAAGAAGCAGCGCAAATTGACGAGCAATTTAAAGAAGCATCAGAAGCAGTAGCATCAGCCTTTTATACGCTAGAAGACGCCGCCTATCAAACGCAAAGTGCAGTAGATGGCTTAGAGTTTGACCCAGAACGTTTAAACGAGGTAGAGGAGCGCCTAACGGTTATCCAAACGATGAAACGTAAGTACGGTGCAACGATTGAGGATATATTAGCGTATGAAACACGTATTGCTAGTGAGTTAGAAGAACTTTTACATCATGACGAAACCTTACACAAAAAAGAACAACAAGTGATAGCCTTTAAAAAAGAGCTACGTACGCAAGCACTAGCACTGACGGAACTTCGTAAAGAAGCAGCACAGGGCTTAAGTGAGGCTATTATGCATGAGTTACGTGGTTTGCATATGGAGAAGGCAAAATTTGTCGTGCATTTTAAAGAAAATGTACAGTTTGATGATAATGGCTTGGATGATGTTGCATTTTATATTTCAACTAACGTTGGAGAGCCGCCAAAATCACTACCTAAAATTGCTTCAGGTGGTGAGCTGTCACGTATGATGCTAGCACTAAAAACTATTTTTTCTTCTAATAATGGTGTAACTTCTATTATTTTTGATGAGGTAGATACTGGAGTTAGCGGACGCGTGGCACAAGCTATTGCGGAAAAGATTGCGGAGGTTTCGGTTAATTCGCAGGTGCTGTGTATTTCGCACTTACCACAAGTAGCGGCGATGGCAGATCATCATTACTTTATTAAAAAAGAAGTAGAGGATAATCGTACGCATACTTCCCTAACAGAGATTGATGAGCAGGCACGCATTGAGGAGCTATCACGTATGATGAGTGGCGCAGAAATTACAGAGGCGACATTACGTCATGCAGCAGAGCTACGTGAAATGGCAAATGAGCATAAAAAAAGCTAGCTATAAGCCTGAGATGTTAGGATTGACCTACATCTTAGGCTTATTTTTGTTAGTTTCCAACACCTATTTATGCCCTAAACATCGCAAACATCTTCTATATTGAATAAAATTCCCTATTTCGTGCTGTATTTGTGGTTAGCTATACGTTTTTTTACTACAATGTATGGAATAACGTATAAACAATAGAGAAAGGTTTAAACTGATAGCTATACGGCTATAGAAATAAGTGAATCATTAAGTAAACGTTAGTTTTTTGTAAATAGACAGATAGAGGCAGAGAGGGGGCTGTGACATGACAAAGGTTAGAGTGGCAATCGCCGATGACAACAAGGACATCATAGATGGCATGGTGGCATATTTTCAATCACACCCGCACATTGAGATTGTTGCAACAGCTTCAAATGGACATACGTGTATTAAAATGATTGAAGAGCATAAGCCAGATATTGTTTTGCTTGACAATGTAATGCCACACTTAGATGGACTAGCCGTTCTAGAGCAGGTATCAAAATATGAACAAGAGCAACGTACGAATTTGCAGATTATTATGTGCACAGCATTTGCACGTGACGAGATTATGCAGCAAGCAGCTCATCACGGGGCAGCTTATTTTATTTCTAAGCCTTTTGCTTTCGACCAAGTAGAGAGCAAAATACTAGCCTGTGTTAAAGAAGGCAAACGACCTGATTTGAGCATAGAGCAACAAGTGACCGCTATATTAATTCGTTTAGGGATTCCATCTCATTTGAAGGGCTATACCTATTTAAACGAGGCGATTCAATGTGTGTACCAGGACCGTCATACGTTAAATTCAATCATGGGTGAAGTATACTTGCCTATTGCTATGCGTTATGAAGTAACTGAACAGAGTGTAGAACGTGCGATACGCTCTGTTATTAAAAAAGTGTGGGAGCAAGACCCACTACCAACAGATATATGTGAGCTGTTTTCAGTAGCCTGTAAGAAGCCGAGTAACTCGTCTTTTATTGGTACTATTGTTGATAAATATGCTTGGCAGTAAAGTGAAGAGCTTAAAAATCCGATAAAAAGGATTTTTAGGCTCTTTTTTAGGTATAAAAACCTTGTTAACTATTTAAAAATAGGAGTAAGGACCTTAAAAATAGCGTCGTGCTAAACAAACGTCGCAATATTGATTATACTTACTACAGAGAGATAGGAGGGACAGCAATGACCATTATACATAACGATTATTTTGCCCTAGAAAGTAAAGGGGACAAAGTACTTATTCAAGTTTTACAAAGTGGCTTTTCATTAAAACAATTTGATATGATTTTACGCTCACATCCACGTATTAAGTTAACGAACTTTTCGTCATTAAAAAATGCACTTGAGCAGGCAAATGAGCAATGGATTGAAATAGGGCTATGGCTACCTACAATTGAAGTTGATATTGCCAAGGACAAGATGTCAGCAACCGTTACCATTTACGAAACGCTAAATGTGATTATGCGTGAGGAGGAGGCATTACAGGCACAAATTACACAAGCATTGCAGCAAAGTAATGTAGTGTTTGGTGTTAAGCCTGTACCAGCGGCAATGATTGTGCCAGGCAAAGCGGTGTTAATTGCGCGGGGAGCTGAGCCAATTGATGGTGAGGACGCTAAAATTACGTATTTACCAAAGCCAGAGCGCAAGCCTGTGATTAAGGCAGATGGTAAAGCAGATTACTATGAAATGAACTTTATAACGGAAATCCGTGAAGGTTCATGGCTAGGCGAAAAAATCCTAGCCACAGATGGTACAGCAGGCACAAATGTGCTAGGGCAAACGATTCCTGCAAAAAAAGGGCGCGATTTTCCGATTCGTTATGATAAAAAATCATCGTACGAGGAAGAAGAACAAGGTAAAATTGTTATACGCTCTAAGATTTCGGGTATTTTAACTGATGATAAAGGGATGATTAAGGTTAGCCATCATTTACCCATCGCAGGCGATGTTGGTGTAGAGACAGGTAACCTACAATTTGATGGTACGATTACGATACGTGGGACAGTGACTGCTGGCTTTCGTGTGATTGCCAAGGGTGATATTTCGATTGAGGGCGCAAACGGTGTAAGTGGTGCTGAGCTCATTAAATCACTTGAGGGTGATATTTACATTCGTGGGGGCATTTTTGGCCTAGGCAAAACAAAAATTGAAGCAGGCGGCAGTATTTTTGTAAAGCATGTTAATGAAGCGCATCTTGAAGCAGGCGAAGAAATCAATATTGGGGTATATGCGGTAGGCTCTAATTTACGTGCGCATACGATTATGGTAGATGAGCGTAAAGGAAAGTTAATGGGTGGTGAGGCTATTGCTAAAAGTAGTATTACCACTGCGATTTCAGGCAATCACCTTGAACGTCGTACCAACTTAATTATTGATAGTGTTAATAAGCAGGAAGTGTACAGCGAAATTCAACAGCGTGCACAAGCGTTTAAAGATAACCAGCAACGCATTACAGAGCTAGAGCGTATGTTGGCTAAACTAGAGCAAGTTGCACAGTTAGATAGTAAACAGCAAGTACTGCGTCAGCAATTACAGGAGCAACACGTAGCATTACTAGATGCGCTAATGCGAGAGGACTTCGAAATTAAAGAAATGATGGAGAAGGTACGTCAAAGTGGTAAGGAGGAAATCCTTGTCACCAAACAGGCTCACCCTGGCACATATATTCAAATTGGTAAAAAATCATCACTCTTTACGAAAGAACGGAAGGGGCGATTCAAATTGGAATTTGGTGAATTAAATGTATAACAAACTAGATGTGTATGCGCATCGCGGCGCATCATCAACCGCGACAGAAAATACGATGGCGGCATTTGAGGAGGCGCGTTTACTTGGTGCTACGGGTGTAGAGTTAGATGTGCATTTTTCAAGTGATAATGTGCCAGTCGTATTTCATGATGAGTCATTGCAACGTATGACAGGTGTACGCAAAGTCATTACAGAGGTGACAATTAAGGAGCTAATGAAGCTCAAACAAGGCAATCGCTTTACGCGTCGTATTTTAGGTGATCGTATTACGCTGTTTAAAGAGGTTGCGCAGTGGGCGGAGCAGTATGCGATTCCTTTAAATGTAGAGCTAAAAGCTACAATGGTAGGAAATGAGCAAGCCATTTTAGATTTTTTACACACGCTCGATTTACCAAAGGGTAGCCATATTTCGTCATTTGACGAAGTATTGCTTGAAACGGTACGTAAAGAGCGCCCTGATATTGCGGTAGCTTTACTTGCGACGAAAGCAACCGACTGGGAGGCGCTAAAGGATAAAGATATTCAGTTTGTACATGCCCATAAGCGTTATTATAAACCAGAAAAAGTGCAACAAGTAGAAAAAGCCGGGTTAACGATGCGTTTATACGGCATCGAAGGTACAGAGGATTTTTTAGCTAAGCCACATGAAGCGATTGCAGGATATATTACCGACTACCCTGAACAGGTACTAGCAGCGATAAAGAAGGTGAAACGATGAATATTGCATTATTAGGAGGTACTGGTCGCACAGGGCAACATTTTTTGCAACTTGCGCAGGCAGAGGGTCATACGATTACGATGTTAAGTCGTAAGCCCGTAACAGTTGAAGGTGTAAATGTGGTAGTAGGAGATGCTACAAACGAACAAGCACTAGCTGAGGTAGTGCAAGGGGCTGATATTATTGTAAGTGCACTCGGTACAGACAATGCACATGTGTTAGAGCGTTTTACAAAAGTAGTAATTGCGCTAGCTCCGACAGCACGTATTATTACGGTAGGGACAGCTGCTATTTTACAAAGTCGCTTAGATGCGACTAAGTTACGCTATGAAGCGGGTGATACGAAGCGTCGTTCTACCACGGCTGCAGAGGATCATCATAAGATGTTGACACAATTGCAAAATAGTAATATGCGCTGGACAATTGTTTGTCCAACCTATTTACCAGAAGGGCCTGTATCAGCTAATTATCGTGTTGAAGTAGATATTTACCAAACGATGCGGTACAAATTACAACGGGTGAAGTGGCGCATTGTTTGTATGAAGTAATGCAACAGGCTAGCTATATTGGTACGCGTATCGGTATTGCACAATAACATATAAAAAAGAGTTACCTAAGCCGCTTAGTTTGCGGAGGTAACTCTTTTTTTATTTCTTTGAAAAGCGTGGTGCTACCTTACCTTTTTTGCGGTCACGGTGTAATAAAAATCCTGCAAAAAAGCCGAAGCCTAATACAAAGCCTAAAACACCAAGCACAAATTGTAGCCATAAAAACGGAATAGGGCTAATTAAGATACCGAATAATGTATCGCGCATTAATTTAATACCGCCAGCTGCCATGAGTCCAGGTATGAGCATGATGAGAAACGCTGCAAAACGAGCCATCACTTCTCCTCCTCTATTTTAAATTACTCTTTGCCTTAGTATACCTTGCAAAGAGGTGCATTACCACTAACTCAATTAGCGTATTTAGGATGCGAAATAATACATTACAATAATGAAGCAAACAATAATGGCTACACTAAACAGCGAATAAAGTATTATTAACAGAAAATTCGCCATTTTCGAAAAGTAATTTTATTAGTTGAAAATAGATAAAATAGTTGCGTTTAAGCAGGATTATCAGTAATCTAAGGTTAACACGCAAGCAAGAAAGCGCTTTAAAAGCGGACGTGTCAGGTTAAGTTAAAGGGGATGACTTTTGTGAAAATTTTTAAGTATATGGAAACATACGATTATGAACAATTAATTTTTTGTCAAGATGAGGCATCAGGTTTAAAAGCAATTATTGCGATTCATGATACAACACTAGGTCCAGCACTTGGGGGCGCACGTATGTGGTCTTATGCCACGGAAGATGAAGCAATTGAGGATGCGCTGCGCTTAGCACGTGGGATGACGTATAAAAACGCAGCAGCAGGACTTAATCTGGGCGGGGGTAAAACGGTAATTATCGGTGACCCATTTAAAGATAAAAATGAAGAAATGTTCCGCGCGCTTGGTCGCTTTATTCAAAGCCTCGACGGTCGTTATATTACAGCTGAGGATGTGGGGACAACCGTAGCTGATATGGATATGATCCATGAAGAAACAAACTATGTTACAGGTATTTCGCCAGCATTTGGCTCATCAGGCAATCCTTCACCTGTTACAGCATTCGGGGTATATTTAGGTATTAAGGCTGCGGCAAAGGAAGCATTTGGCTCTGATGATTTAAAAGGACGTAAGGTTTCAGTACAGGGGCTAGGCAATGTAGCTTCACATTTATGCGATTATTTAGCAAAAGAGGGCGCAAAATTAATTGTTACAGATATTAATGAAGCGGCAATAAAACGTATTGTTGATAAATACGATGCTATTGCGGTTGCACCCGATGCCATTTATGAGCAAGACGTTGATATTTTTGCACCTTGCGCATTAGGTGGTATTATTAATGATGACACATTGAAAGTGTTGAAGGCTAAAGTTGTAGCCGGCTCATCAAATAATCAGCTAAAAGAATCATCACATGGCGACAAACTACACGAATTAGGCATCGTTTATGCACCGGACTATGTGATTAATGCAGGCGGCGTGATTAACGTGGCAGATGAACTATATGGCTATAACCGTGAGCGCGCAATGAAACGTGTGGAAACCATTTACACAAGCTTAGAAAAAATCTTTGCGATTTCTAAGGAAAAGGGTATCCCGTCATACGTTGCAGCCAATCACTTAGCTGAGGAGCGTATTGCACGTGTAGCTAAATCACGCAGTCAATTTGTAAAGCACGAAAAAAATATTTTAAACCAACGTTAAGTTAAAAAGCTGCCTAAAACGAATAATAATTGCGTTTTAAGGTAGCTTTTTTATAAGGAAGGAGCATGAATTATGGCGAGTGAGTATGATTTAGTCATTATTGGCGGAGGAGCAGGTGGCTATGTTGCGGCAATTCGCGCAGCACAGTACGGCTTAAAAACAGCAATAGTAGAGCATGTAGCAATGGGAGGTACGTGCTTACACCGTGGCTGTATTCCGAGTAAGGCAATGCTACGTAGTGCAGAGGTTTATCGTACACTGCGTGAAGATGCAGCAGATTTTGGCGTGCAAACAACAGGTGTTACTTTACATTTTGAACGTGTACAAGAGCGTAAGGCAGCAATTGTTGAGCAATTATTTAATGGCATTCGTACTTTAATGAAAAAAGGTAAAATTGATGTGTATGAAGGTTTTGGTCGTATTTTAGGCCCATCTATCTTTTCACCAATGCCAGGCACGGTTTCAGTAGAGATGGCAGACGGCACTGAAAACCAAATGTTAATTCCTAAAAACGTAATTATTGCAACAGGTACAACTCCGCGTGTACTAGCAGGTATTCCTGTGGACGGCGAAGTTGTTGTAACTTCAGACCATGCACTTAATATCCGTGAGTTACCAGCGTCTATTGTTATTGTAGGCGGCGGTGTCATTGGTGTAGAGTGGGCTTCGATGTTTATTGATTTTGGGGTTGAAGTAACAGTCATTGAGCAAGGTGATCGCTTATTGCCGCTTGAAGATAGCGAAATCTCTAAAACACTGGCTAAAGAATTAACAGAGCGTGGCGTTAAAATTGTAACGAGTGCAACAGTTAAGCCAGATAGTTTCCAACGTACGGATGAAGGTGTTGCCATTATGGCGGACGTTGCAGGTGAAATGCAGTCATTTACAGGCGAGCGCTTATTTATTAGTATTGGCCGCACAGGTAATGTTAAAGATATTGGTTTGCAAAATACAGAAATTGAAACAGAGCATGATTTTATTAAAGTAAATAAGCATTACCAAACGAAAGAATCACATATTTATGCAATTGGTGATGTTATTGGTGGTGTGCAACTTGCGCATGTAGCATCAAATGAAGGTGTAGCGGCAGTTGAGCATATTGTTAAGGGCGAAAATCGTTATATTGATGGCTTAGACATTCCGCGTTGTATTTATTCGTACCCAGAGGCAGCAAGTATTGGCTATAGCGAGGAGCAAGCGCGCGAAGCTGGCTTTACGATTAAAGTCGGGAAGTTTCCGTTCCAAGGTAATGGCAAAGCATTAGTGTATGGCGATACGGTTGGTTTTGTTAAGGTCATTGCAGACGAAGAAACGAATGATTTATTAGGTGTTCATATGGTAGGCCCACATGTCACTGACATGATTTCGGAGGCATCACTTGCAAAGGTTTTAGATGCGACACCATGGGAAATTAGCCTAGCTATTCATCCGCATCCGACATTGAGTGAAGTGTTTGCGGAGGCATCAATGGCAGTCGATAATTTAGCAATTCATAAGTAAGGGGGCAGTTGGGATGGAAGAAATTCGTTATGAGGATTTAGGTTTAACAAAGGAAGACGTACTTGCGATGTACGAAACAATGTTAATGGCACGTCGTTTAGATGAGCGTATGTGGCTATTAAATCGTGCGGGTAAAATCCCGTTTGTTATTTCCTGTCAAGGGCAAGAAGCAGCGCAAGTAGGTGCAGCTTATGCCTTAAATAAGGATAAAGATTATGTAGCGCCGTATTACCGTGATCTAGGGGTAGTTTTACATTTTGGTATGACAGCGCGTGATTTAATGTTGTCAGCTTTTGCTAAGGCGGAGGACCCTAACTCGGGTGGTCGCCAAATGCCAGGGCACTTTGGCCAAAAAGAAAACCGTATTTTATCAGGTTCTTCACCTGTAACAACGCAAGTACCACATGCTGTAGGTGTAGCGTTAGCAGGGCGTATGAGTGGTGATAATTTTGTATCATTTGTCACATTAGGTGAGGGTTCGTCTAATCAGGGTGACTTCCATGAGGGGGCTAACTTTGCAGGCGTGCATAAATTACCAGTTATTATTATGGTCGAAAATAATCACTATGCCATTTCTGTACCTGTAGAGTTACAACTAGCGTGTGAAAAAGTGTCGGACCGTGCGATTGGCTACGGTATGCCAGGCGTAACTGTTGATGGGCAAAACCCGTTAGCTGTTTATAAAGTAGTTAAAGAAGCGGCAGACCGTGCGCGACGCGGTGAAGGCCCAAGTATGATTGAAACGCTAACTTACCGCTTAACAGCACACTCGTCAGATGATGACCAGCGTCAGTATCGTACAGCAGAAGACATTGAAGAGGGCTTTATTAAAGACCCTGTGCACTTATTTGAAAATTATATTTTAACAAATGAGATTGCGACAGATGATTTGTTAGCTGAAATTAATGAGCGAGTAATGGCAGAGGTTAATGATGCAACAGATTATGCTGAGGCAGCACCTTATGCTAAAGCAGAGGACCTTTATCGTTATGTGTATGCAGAGGGGGATGAAGTCTAATGGCTGTAATGTCTTATATTGATGCGATTACACTAGCAATGCGTGAAGAAATGCTTCGCGATGAGCGTGTATTTATTTTAGGTGAGGACGTTGGACGTAAAGGCGGCGTATTTAAAGCGACAACGGGGCTATTTGATGAGTTTGGTCATGACCGTGTGCTTGATACACCACTTGCAGAAAGCGCGATTGCAGGCGTAGGTATTGGTGCAGCGATGTATGGCATGCGTCCTATTGCAGAGATGCAGTTTGCGGACTTTATTATGCCAGCCGTAAACCAAATTGTGTCGGAAGCGGCAAAGATGCGCTACCGTTCTAATAATGATTGGTCATGTCCGATGGTTATTCGTGCGCCATTTGGCGGTGGTGTCCATGGGGCATTATATCACTCACAATCGGTAGAATCTTTGTTTGCGGGCACACCTGGGCTTAAAATCGTTATACCTTCAACGCCATACGATGCAAAAGGTTTATTAAAGGCGGCCATTCGTGACCCAGACCCTGTACTGTTTTTTGAGCATAAGCGTGCATACCGTTTAATTAAGGGTGAGGTTCCTGCGGATGATTATGTATTGCCATTAGGCAAGGCTGATGTGAAACGTGAAGGTGAAGATATTACGGTAATTACGTATGGTTTAGCTGTTCACTTTGCTTTACAAGCAGCAGATCGCCTAGCAGCTGATGGTATTTCGGTGCATGTACTAGATTTACGTACAGTTTATCCACTTGATAAGGATGGCATTATCGAAGCGGCAAGCAAGACAGGTAAGGTGTTATTAATTACCGAGGACAATAAAGAGGGTAGCATTATTAGTGATGTGGCGGCAATTATTGCGGAGCATTGCCTATTTGATTTAGATGCACCAATTAAGCGCTTAGCAGGGCCTGACGTGCCAGCGATGCCGTATGCACCAACGATGGAAAAAGAGTTTATGATTAATCCAGAAAAGGTAGAGCGTGCGATGCGCGAGCTAGCTGCATTTTAAGGAGGATATGACATGACGCAAAATATCGTAATGCCACAACTTGGCGAAAGTGTAACAGAAGGTACGATTGACCGTTGGTTAGTAAAACCAGGGGACACAGTAAAGAAGTATGACTCACTCGCAGAAGTAACGACCGATAAAGTAACGGCAGAAGTCCCCTCATCATTTGATGGTGTAATTGGTGAAATCCTTACAGCTGAGGGGGAAACCGTACCAGTAGGCGCAGTCGTTTGTACGATTGAGGTCGAAGGTGAGTTGCCACCAGCACCAAAGAAAAAGGAATCGAGTGTTTCATCTGCTATTATGAACGCAGGTGTACAGAAAAAGGCTACAACTGAGCAACCAAGTATGAAGGTCGCACAACCTACAGGTGAAGGTATGAAGGCGCGTTATTCGCCTGCTGTGCTTCGTTTAGCTCAAGATAATGATATTGACCTTGCACAAGTTACAGGCAGCGGTGCACAAGGGCGTATTACACGTAAAGACGTGCAGGCTGTTATTGCAGGTGGTGGCACAACTGTACAAGCTACACAAGCGCCAGCTGAAGAGCCTACATTAGCACCACCTGTAGCAGAGCAAAAGCCAGCACCTCAAGCTGTAGCACAACAGACAGCAGAAGAAGGGGACATTGTTATCCCTGTTACGAAGGTGCGCGCAGCTATCGCTAAAAATATGCAACGCAGTGTGACGGAAATTCCACATGCATGGATGATGATGGAAGTTGATGTGACAGATTTAGTTGCATATCGTGACAGCTTAAAAGATGACTTTAAAGCGCGTGAAGGTTTCTCACTAACGTACTTTGCCTTCTTTGTAAAAGCTGTAGCACAAGCGCTTAAGGAGTTCCCTGCACTTAACTCAACATGGGCAGGCGATACTATTATCCAAAAGAAAGCCGTTAACCTATCAATCGCAGTAGCGACGGACGATGCGCTCTTTGTTCCTGTCATTAAAAATGCGGATGATAAATCGGTAAAAGGCATCGCTAAGGATATTTTTGAGTTAGCACAAAAGACTAAACAAGGTAAATTAACGCTAGCTGATATGTCAGGTGGTACGTTTACCGTTAACAATACAGGTTCATTTGGTTCGGTACAGTCGATGGGGATCATCAATCATCCGCAGGCTGCCATTTTACAAATTGAAAATATTGTTAAAAAACCTGTGATTTTACCTGGCGGAATGATTGCAGCACGCGATATCGTAAATTTATGTTTGTCATTAGACCACCGTATTTTAGATGGTCTCGTATGCGGCAAATTTTTAGCTCGTGTAAAGGAAATTCTCGAAAATACAAATAAGTCAACGATGTCAGTCTACTGATGAATTGCGAGGAAGCCTGTTATATAACGGCTTCCTATTTTTTTGTCCTTTTCGCTTTTCACTTTGTACGGTAGAATAGTTGTAGAAAACTACTAAGGGGGGAAGCTGTTTAGCGTCCACATGTCAAAAAACATGAAAGAAATTCAATTCGACACTGTCTCTTATGACAGTTGGAAAGAACATGCGATTACGGCACTTAAAGGCAAGCCATTTGAAAGTTTATTTACAAAAACTATTGAAGGTTTAACATTAGAGCCGCTATATACGCAAGAAAAGCTTTTTGAAAAGTTAGGTGAGCAATTAGATAAGCAAGTGTCTACGATTCGTTCCCTACGTGAAGACACGACGTTTAAGGTTGCACAGCAAGTGTATGCAGCAAGTAGTGAGGAGTTTTTACACGATTTAAAAGAAAGTTTAGCAAGGGGTAACGAGGTTGTCACAGTTGACAGTCGCGTAGTATTTGATTGGGATAAAGAAACGCTACAACAACTAGCGCAATATTTTACTGAATATTCATTTAAACTAACAGTTCAAGGACCAGATGATGCATTACTTAGTGTCTTTGACTTTGTTCAACATAAAGAAATTACAGGTTTAGTGTTAAGCCCTGTAGCCGTTACGGTTGATTTCCCTAATGTGCGCACAATTGCGGCAGACACACTACCATTCCATAATAAAGGCGCTAACGCTGTACAAGAGCTTGCTTTGGCATTAGCACTCGCTGCAAAATATGCAGACGAAGCACAAAGCTTTGAAACATTTGCAAGTAAATTTTTCGTAACATTCGGTATTGACACACAATTCTTTACAGAGATCGCAAAGTTACGTGCGTTTAAGGTGTTATGGAAGGCGTTTATGTCAGCTTATGGCGTAACAGAGGACTTTATTGTCCCAACTGCAGCCGAAACATCAGTGCGTAGCTACTCGAAGTTAGACGTATACGTGAACCTATTACGTGGTGGCAACGAAGCGTTATCAGGTGCTATTGGTGGGGCAGAGTACTTTACGGTACATCCGCATGATGTATTAACAAAACCAACAGGCCAATCCGTTCGTATTGCACGTAATGTGTCACTTGTACTAAAAGAGGAGACACACGTAATGCGCGTAACAGATCCAGCAGGTGGCTCTTACTTTATTGAGTCATTAACAGCTGATTTTGTAAAAGAAGCGTGGGCATTATTCTTAACGATTCAATCAAAGGGCGGTTTTGACGCATTTAAAGCATCAGGTGAACTACAAGCGATGCTTGACGAAACTTACCAACAACGTATTAAGGCAATTGAAACACGCAAAACATCACTAATTGGTACAAATATTTATGCTAATCCAGCAGATGAGCTACCAACAGATACAAACCCTGTGTTTGAAGATGTTTTACGTCTAGCATTACCATTCGAAACACTGCGTGCAGCATACGTAGCAGCACAACCAAAAGTAGCTATCCTCACTTATGGTGAGTTAAAAGACTTTAAGCCACGCGCTGACTTTGTAGCAGGTGTAGTAAATACAGTAGGTGTTATTGCTAGCCAAAGCGGTGCATTACAAACTGTAGAAGAAGCACAAGCATGGTTAAAGCAAACGGACGCAAACTATGTAGTAATTGCGGCAACAAACGACAATACCGAAATGCTTGTACCACAGCTAGTTGAAGTGAAACCAGCGGGTATGCAGTTGGATGTAGCAGGTAAATTTGCACAACTCGCTGATTGGCAACAAGCAGGACTTGATGGTGCTGTTTTTGCAGGGCAAAACATTATCGAAAAATTACACACAGTTTTACAAGGCATGAAGGAGGTTCAACAATAATGAAACCTAATTTTGATGCAGTTAACATTGAAGAAGTTTTAACAACAACACAGCCAGCCGCTTCAGAAGAAACCTTTTTAACGAACGAGGGCATCGACGTTAAAGATGTTTACATGAAGGAGGACTTAGCAGGTGTTAAGCACCTTAAAGACGTATCAGGTGTTGCGCCTAATACACGTGGCCCATACCCTACGATGTATGTTGCACGACCTTGGACAGTACGCCAATACGCAGGTTTCTCTACAGCAGAAGAATCAAACGCCTTTTATAAGCGTAACCTTGCGATGGGGCAAAAAGGTTTATCTGTAGCCTTTGACCTTGCAACACACCGTGGCTATGACTCAGATCACCCTCGTGTAACAGGTGACGTAGGTAAAGCTGGTGTTGCTATTGACTCAATCGAAGATATGAAAATTTTATTTGACTCTATCCCACTTGATCAAATGTCAGTATCTATGACAATGAACGGTGCTGTACTACCTATCCTAGCTTTCTACATTGTAGCGGCAGAGGAGCAAGGTGTAGGGCCAGAAAAACTTGCGGGTACGATTCAAAATGATATTTTAAAAGAGTACATGGTACGTAACACGTATATTTACCCACCAGCAATGTCGATGCAAATTATTGCCGATATTTTTGAGTATACAAGTAAATTTATGCCGAAATTTAACTCGATTTCGATTTCGGGTTACCATATCCAAGAAGCGGGCGCTACTAATGATATTGAGCTAGCTTACACGTTAGCAGATGGCTTAGAGTACGTGCGTACAGGTTTAAAAGCCGGTATTGATATTGACTCATTTGCACCGCGTCTATCTTTCTTCTGGGCAATCGGTATGAACTACTATATGGAAGTTGCAAAAATGCGTGCGGCACGTCGTATTTGGGCACAAATGATGTCAACATTTAACCCTAAAAATACAAAAACGCTAGCATTACGTACACACTCACAAACATCGGGTTGGTCATTAACTGAGCAAGACCCGTTCAATAACGTAGCGCGTACATTATTCGAAGCAAATGCTTCTTCAATGGGACATACGCAATCATTGCATACAAACGCACTTGATGAGGCAATCGCTTTACCGACTGATTTCTCAGCACGTATTGCGCGTAATACGCAGTTATTCCTACAAGAAGAAACAGGCATGACAAAAGTAATCGACCCATGGGGCGGCTCGTATTATGTAGAGAAGTTAACGGATGAGATTACGAAGTCAGCTTGGGCATTAATTGAAGAAATTGAAGAGCTAGGCGGTATGGCTAAAGCAATTGACACAGGGCTGCCAAAAATGAAGGTCGAAGAAGCTGCAGCGAAACGCCAAGCAAAAATTGACTCTAAAACCGAAACAATCGTTGGCGTTAACAAATACCGCTTAGATGTGGAAGAGCCAATTGATATTTTAGATATTGATAATACACTTGTACGTCAAAAACAAATCGAGCGCCTTAACACGATGAAGGCTAATCGTGATGAAGCAGAAGTACAAAAACATTTAGCACGCTTAACGGCAGCAGCAAAAACAGGTGCAGAAAACTTATTAGCTGTAGCTGTAGATGCAGCGCGCGCACGTGCTTCGTTAGGAGAGATTTCAGACGCTGTGGAAGATGTATCAGGACGCCATAAGGCTGTAATTCGTTCGATTTCAGGTATTTACTCGTCTAACTTCTCTGATGAGGAGCAGTTACGCGAAATTAAGCAGATGACAGAAGAGTTTGAAGAAAACGAAGGTCGTCGCCCACGTATTTTAGTAGCAAAAATGGGGCAAGATGGTCATGACCGCGGTGCTAAAGTAATTTCAACAGCTTATGCGGACATGGGCTTTGACGTTGATATTTCACCATTATTTATGACGCCAGCCGAAACAGCACAAATGGCGGTAGAAAATGATGTTCACGTTGTTGGTGTATCTTCATTAGCAGCGGGACATAAAACACTCGTGCCTGAGTTATACGGCGAACTAGATAAGCTAGGTCGCAGTGATATTGTTATCGTTTGTGGTGGGGTTATTCCTGCGCAAGATTATGATTTCTTATATGCTAACGGAGCCTCAGCGATTTTTGGCCCTGGTACAGTAATCCCTGTATCGGCACAAAAAACACTTGAAGAAGTGTATCGTCGCCTAGGTTACGAGGAAGTGTCGAAGTAATGAAGCAAGAAGAAAGTGCATTATATGTAATGGACGGAGTAGGTACTAACCACGACGGTATGCAGGCGAGTGCACCAAAGAAATTTCGTAAGAAAAAGCAAGCGGATTTAGATATTAAAGGCATTGCCGAGCGTGTGCGCGCCGGCTCTCGCCTTGATTTAGCAAAAGCGATTACACTTATTGAGAGCTCAAACCCTCAGCACAAAATCCAAGCACAAGCATTGCTACAAGAACTGCTAGCCTATACAGGCAACAGTATTCGTATTGGCATTACAGGCGTGCCTGGTGCGGGTAAAAGTTCGTTTATTGAGGCCTTTGGTACGATGTTGGCGGAGGCAGGCAAGCGCGTTGCCGTGTTAGCCATTGACCCTAGCTCATCTTTATCAGGAGGTAGTATTTTAGGTGATAAAACGCGTATGGAGGAGTTAGTTAAGCAACCTAACGCCTTTGTACGTCCTTCACCATCAGCAGGTACGCTTGGTGGTGTACACAAAAAAACACGCGAGACGATGTTACTTTGTGAAGCGGCAGGTTATGATGTGATTTTAATCGAAACCGTTGGCGTAGGGCAAAGTGAAACGTATGTGCGTGGTATGGTCGACTTTTTCCTATTACTTGTATTAACAGGTGCAGGGGATGAACTACAAGGCATGAAGAAGGGTATTATGGAGCTTGCAGACGGTATTATTGTGCATAAGGCAGATGGCGACAACGTTCGCTTAGCAAAACGCACAGTAGCAGAATACAAGCAAATTTTGCACTTCTTACAGCCATCAACACCAGGCTGGATTACGACAGCTGTTCCTGTTAGCTCTTATGAAGGGCGCGGCTTAGATACCGTTTGGGATATGATTACAGATTTTAAAGCAACAGTGGAGGCTAACAATGTATGGTCTACACGTCGTCAAGTGCAAACCAAGGATTGGTTCCACTCGATGATTACAGATCATTTAATTGATACCTTTTACGGGGATGCAACGAAAAAGCAACAGGTACAAGGTTTGGAAAAGCAAATTTTACAAGGCAAATTAACAGTTACACAAGGCGTAGAAACATTGTTTAAACAATCGGAGTAAATCTCGGACATTCAGTAATGCATAATTATCAAGTAACTGCTATGATTAAGTGGTACTTGAAAGGAGCTAATCTACATGAATATGGATTACGATTTATTTATGCAAGAAATTACAAAAACAGCACGCGCTGAAATGGAAGCAGCGGGCTATGAGCAACTGACAACACCAGAAGACGTTGAGGCGGCAATCGCTCGCAAAGGTACAACGCTTGTAATGGTTAACTCAGTATGTGGTTGTGCGGGCAGTATCGCACGTCCAGCAGCAGCTCAAGCTGTTCATTATGACAAACGCCCTGACCATTTAGTAACTGTATTTGCGGGTCAAGATAAAGAAGCAACAGCAGCAGCACGCTACCACTTTGGTGAGGATCACTTACCATCATCACCATCATTTGTTTTATTAAAAGACGGTGAAGTTGTAGCTGAAGTTGGTCGCTACGAAATCGAAGGTCATGCAGTAGTGTCTGTAATTACTAACTTACAAGGTAATTTCGAAGAGTATTGCGAAGAAATCTAAAGAATAGGGGCATCTCGCCCCTTTCTCTACATTCAATTTTTGCAATATTTCACATATTGTATTATTTCGAGGAGGCGCATTGTTGAAACGCTTTTCCATCGGGTACCGTACATTGAAAACAGCAGTGGGCACTACCATTGCGATAGCATTAGCGAATTATTTTGGTCTTGATTACTATGTATCAGCAGGTATTTTAACGATATTATGTATTCAGCAAACACGAAAAAAATCATTGCATGCGGTATATACGCGCGCGGTGGCAAGTTTAGTGGGTATGCTCTTTGCTTTTATATTTTTTGAGCTACTAGGCTATCACCCTATAGTTTTAGGGTTAATGCTTATTGTCTTTATTCCAACCATTGTATCGTTAAAAGTATCGGCAGGCTTTGTATCAAGTGCCGTTATTATATTGCATCTCTTTGATGCGCAACATTTTACACTAGCACTTTTGCAAAATGAGTTGTCATTAATGGCAATTGGTTATGGCACAGGGCTTATAGTTAATATGTATATGGGAGATATTACGAGCACGCTCGAAAAATACCGTATTAAAATCGAACGATTATATACGGAAATATTCACAGAAGTCGCCGTATATTTACGTACGGGTGATTCATTATGGGATGGGCATCAATTAATTGAGGCGGAGCAACTACTTAACGAAGCAAAGTCACTGGCATTTAAGGACGTCGAGAACCACTTAACCCGTCATAGTAATAGCTATTATCATTATTTTGATATGCGGGAAGAGCAACTCGAAATCATCGACAGAATTTTGCCAAAAGTGACAACATTACCTGTTGTAGTACAAGAAGCAACGCTTGTCGCGAACTTTTTGGATGAGCTAGCCAAACATGTGCATTCAGGCAATACAGCTAGTTTGTTTCGGGAGCATTTGGAGGCAGTGCGTAAGGATTTTGCGCTAATGCCCATGCCAAAAAATCACGAGCAGTTTGTAGCGCAGGCTTCGCTCTATCAATTCATTGAAGAAATGGATAAGTATTTAGTCATTAAGCAGGGGTTTAAAGGCTTAGACATAAAAAAATAGCGTCTACTACAGTAGACGCCACTTCTTATAACATCATTGCTAGACCCATGCCAATAGTTGATACTAGCATAATAATCACCATAGAATACACAACGATTTTCTGGAATTTTTTATTACTCATGCTCGCTCGCTCCTTCTTTTCATATTAACAGTTTAAACAAAACATGAAAATTTCTCAAGTGGTAGAATTTTCGGACAAAAATAGGTAGTATAGAAGATGTACCATAACAGAAGGAGATGTGACGGATGGAGAAGGTTGACCACATCGGGATTGCAGTACGAAATTTAGACGAACGTATTTCGTACTACACTGAGACATTAGGACTTAAACTTTTAAAAGTTGAAGAAGTTGAATCACAAAAGGTACGAGTTGCCTTTATTGATGCAGGTAATGTAAAAATCGAATTGCTTGAGCCAATGGCTGAAACAAGTGCCATTCATGGCTTCATTGAAAAACGCGGTGAGGGGATTCATCACATCGCATTTGGTGTTACAGGTATTCGTGAACGCATGCAGGAGCTACGAGACAAAGGCGTACGCTTACTATCAGAAGAGCCAGGACCAGGTGCTGGCGGTGCAGAAGTAGCTTTCTTACACCCTAAGAGCTCTTATGGTGTGCTTTACGAATTATGCGATAAAAGTGGAAAAGGGGATAAGTAATCATGGATATGTTTGATAAAATTCACGAATTGTATGACCGCAAAACAGAAATCGAGCTTGGAGGCGGCTATGACCGTATTCAACGCCAACATGATAAAGGTAAATTAACTGCACGTGAGCGTATTAACTTACTTTTAGATGAAGGTACATTCTTCGAAATCAACCCATTCATTACACACCGTACTGTCGATTTTGGTATGGAAAAAATGGAGGGACCTGGTGATGGTGTTGTAACAGGTTACGGTAAAATTAACGGACGCCCTGTTTACTTATTCTCACAAGACTTTACTGTTTTTGGAGGCGCTTTAGGTGAAATGCACGCTAAAAAAATCGCAACAGTTATGGATTTAGCTGCAAAAAATGGTACACCATTCATTGGCATCAATGACTCAGGTGGTGCGCGTATTCAAGAGGGTGTATTATCACTTGACGGCTACGGTCACATCTTCTACCGTAACTCAATTTACTCGGGCGTAATCCCACAATTATCGGTAATTATGGGGCCATGTGCGGGTGGTGCAGTTTACTCGCCAGCGATTACAGACTTTATTTTAATGGTTGATAAAACATCACAAATGTTTATTACAGGACCAAAAGTAATCGAAACAGTAACAGGTGAAAAAATCTCGGCTGAGGACCTTGGTGGTTCGAAAGTAAATAACGCGGTAAGTGGTAACGCTCATTTCCGCGCACCAAGCGAGCATGAGGCAATTAAACAAATTCATCAGCTACTTAGTTACTTACCACAAAATAATAAAGAAAAAACGCCAATGCAAAAAGCGCCTAAGGGCGATAACTACCGTGCGGAAATCATTGATTCACTACCAATTGATCCAACACGTCCGTATGATGTACGTAAAGTGCTTGCGCATGTCGTTGACCCTGATTCATTTATGGAAGTACATGCAGAGTTTGCGAAAAACGTTGTTGTCGGTTTCGCACGTATTGCGGGTGAGTCAGTTGGTTTAGTATGTAACCAACCAAAAGTACTTGCAGGTGGTCTTGATATTGACTCATCTGACAAGGCAGCACGTTTTATCCGCACATGTGATGCTTACAATATTCCAATCATCACATTTGAAGACGTATCAGGCTTCTTCCCAGGTGTTAAACAAGAGCATGGTGGTATTATTCGTCACGGTGCTAAAATCCTTTACGCTTACTCAGAAGCAACTGTACCAAAAATTACAGTCATTTTACGTAAGGCTTATGGTGGTGCTTATGTAGCGCTTAACTCAAAAGCAATTGGCGCTGATCTTGTATTCTCTTGGCCAAATGCGGAAATCGCAGTAATGGGTGCAGCTGGTGCAGCTAACATTATCTTTGCGCGCGAGATTGCTAACTCTGACGACCCAGAGGCAACACGTGCAGCACGTATTGATGAATATAAAGAGAAGTTCGCTAACCCATATGTAGCAGCTTCACGCGGTATGGTTGATGACGTTATTGACCCACGCGAAACACGTATTAAATTAATTCAATCACTAGAAATGTTACGCAATAAACATGAAGACCGTCCAGAAAAGAAACATGGTAACATTCCACTATAAGTAAATGAACATAGCGTGCTGACCCCAGTCAGCGCGCTTTTTTTCATTATACATGACGAAAAAATAGCAAAGTAACTATGTAGAGTAGTTGAGCACTTTCTAGTAATAGCGCAGACGATACGTGACAACATGCGCTTTACAGTTTTTAATGTCACTACCCAAAGTAAGAAAGCTTTCTAAAAACATGCCTAATCAAGTTGTTCCTTATAAGCAGTTGTGAGTTTAACCTTTAACATTTTTTATTGCCTTAACAATTCCTGTTGAGAAATTTTGTGAAAATAATACCGCTTAAACTTATTTCTCATACGTAAATATACTATGATAAGGTATGGCGATTTCGCTACCTCTTTTTGTTTAGCTCTGGCAAAATCGAAGCGTATTAACACAACCTAGAAAATATATTATTTGATACTTACTTCATTCGTTTGTTAAGTGAGTATCATACAAAGTCTATAATAAAGGAGGCTGACCTAATGGGATATGTAGTAATTGTAGCGGAGAAGCCGTCGCAGGCGAGAGCTTATGCAGATGCGTTTACCGTCAAGAAAAAGGAAAAAAACTATATTGAATTAGCGGAGAGTAAAATGTTTCCGCAAGGCGCATTTATTACGTGGGCAGTTGGCCATTTAGTAGAACTTGTTGAGCCAAAGGCTTACGATAAAAAATGGGATCGCTGGTCGCTAAAAAATTTACCCATTTTACCTGAGCGCTTTGAGCATAAGGTGAGTTATAAAACGCGTGAGCAGTTTCAAACAATTAAGCGTTTGGTAGAGCGCGCGGATGTAGATGTGCTCATTAATGCGTGTGATGCTGAGCGTGAGGGCTCTAACATCTTTCATTCTATTATTCAGCTCACTAAGGCAAAGCATAAGCCTATGAAGCGGTTATGGCTATCATCATTAGAAGTGGATGAGGTACGCAAGGCATTTCATCACCTGCAAGATGATGCGCGTGATAAGCGCATGTACCACGAGGCTAAGACGCGCCAAATTAGTGACTGGCTTGTAGGGATGAATGGGAGCCGCTTGTATACATTACTGTTACAGGAGCGTGGCTTTGGTAGCTATTTACCGATTGGTCGGGTGCAGTCGCCAACCGTGTATTTGATTTATGAGCGAGCGCAAGCGATTAAAAACTTTGTCGTTGAAACCTTTTATGAGTTAGAAGCTACCTTTACTGCGCATAGTGGCATTTATAAAGGGAAAGCAAAAATAAAGACAACGAAGCGCGAGGAAGTACTAGCACTAATTAAGCAGCACGGTTTGACAAACCCTGATGAGGGGGGAGTAGCGAGGTAGCACAAGTCGTAAAAAAAGTAGCGCCGCCTAAGTTACATGCCTTGTCTACGTTGCAAACAGCAGCTAACCGTCGTTTTAAATATAGCCCGTCTAAAACGCTTCAGTTAGCACAGAGCCTTTATGATAAAAAATATATTTCGTATCCACGTACAGACTCTCAAGTTATTACACCAAGTGAATATGATTATATAGCGGCTCAGTTTTCGGATTATAGCGCAGTACTTGGTATTACAGCATCACCTGAAAACCGCCGCAGTCATAAGCGTTTTGTGCAAGCAAATGCAGGAGAGCATTATGCTATCATTCCGACTAAAAAAATTCCTAAACTTGCGGGTATGAACAAGGATGAGCGCAATATTTATGAGGAGATTGTACGCTCGGTAGTAGCGATGTTATTACCTTATTACGAGTATGAAGAAACAACCATTCGGACAATGGTCAAGCAATTACCGTTTACTACTATTGGGAAAACCGAAAAGGTGCTAGGCTGGCATCAAGTATACCCGAGTAAGATGAAGGACGTACTACTACCGACAGTAACTAAAGGTGAACAAGTGGCAGTTGTCCCTGCGATTACAGAAGGAAAGACAACACCGCCTAAGCCTTATACGGAAGGCGATTTAATTGCCATGATGAAGACGGCAGGGAAGCAAATTGAAGACGAAGAAGAGGCAGAGTTACTTAAACAGGTAGAGGGGATTGGCACAGAGGCGACACGCGCTGGCATTATTGAAACGATTAAGCGTCATGAGTACATTAGCGTACAAAAAAACATCGTAACACTGACGCCAAAAGGCGAGCTATTATGTCAAGCACTTGAAGGTACATTACTCGCTAGCCCTTCTATGACTGCTAAATGGGAAAAATATTTGCACAAAATTGGTGAGGGGGAAGGTTCACCACAAGTATTTTTACAAACCATTGGCAAATTTATTGAGCAAATGTTAGTAGATGTACCACCACATATGGCAAAGCTTGCGTTTGATGCGACGCAGTTTCCTAAAAAGAAAAGTGCCTATGAACCAATTGCGCGTTGCCCTAAATGTCAGCAGGGGCAAATTCAGTTTAAGCAAAAATTTTATGGGTGTACGCGTTATAAGGAGGGCTGTGACCAAACTTTCCCGCTGTATATTGCTAGTAAAAAATTAACGGAAACGATGGTTAAAGCACTATGTGAAAAAGGAAAGACCGCAAAACTCAAAGGCTTTACATCCAAAAATAAAAAGAAGTTTGATGCGGTGCTTATGTTACAAGAAGGCGCCATTACATTTGTATTTTAAGGAGGTAGACTTATGCGTATTATAGAAACAACGGATGCAGCACTTGTTTATACCCTCATGCAACAGGCTTTTGAAGAGTATGCTAAAGATGTTGTACCCTCAAGTGCGTTGCAGGAGCAACTTACAACAGTTGAGGCAGCGCAAGCTAGAGGGGAGCGTGCACTTGTTGCTTACAAAGGTGATGGTGCTGTAGGGATGGTACGTTTTACAGAAGGTGAGTACATTGATTTTTACCGCTTGTCTGTTCCCCCGCGCTATCGTAGACAAGGTATTGCAAAAGCACTTGTGCTAGCTTTGTTACGTTATAACAAACCACTAGTATGTAAGGTGCGTAAAAAGGAAACCCGCAATATGGCATTGTATCAAGCGCTAGGCTTTAACATAACTGCAGAGTATAGCGTAAATCACGGCGCAGGTGAGCTTACAGTAGTGAGGATGGAGCGCCCATGCGTTATAGTAAATGGCTAGTTGTAGTAGGGCTATGCTATGTGTTGTTACTTAGTAGTAGTATTGTACAGTTTGGCAAGGTAACAGATAATACGCCAACGAACGCTGCTATTGTGTTAGGCGCTGCCGTGTTTGAAGACCAACCATCACCAGTTTTTGAAGGACGGTTACGCCATGCCGTATCACTCTACAAACAAGGTATCGTGGGTGCTTTAATTTTTACAGGTGGTCGCAGTACAGAGGATAGTTTAGCTGAGGCAGAGGTTGGCATGCGCTATGCGCTCGCACAAGGTGTGCCTAGAGAGGTTATTTATTACGAAACTACGTCAAAAATCACAGCCGAAAACTTGCACTATGCTAAAGAGCTGACGCATTTTTCGACCTATACTATTGTGAGCGATCCCTTACATATGAAGCGGGCAATGCATCTTGCCGCCCAACAAGGCATTGTGGCATATAGCTCGCCCACACCTTATAGCGCCTATCAAAGTTGGTATACAAAGTTGCCGTTTTTACTGCGCGAAACCGTATTGTCGCTTTTCCCTGTTGCTCAACGTATTAAGGGGTAGAGAGGAGGTGCGCTTATGGAGGAGTGGGTAAATGTATTGTCCGATATTGGCTTTCCGATTGCTGTATCATTTTATTTACTGCATCGTGTAGAGTCTAAACTTGAGGCAATCCATCAAGCTTTAGTGGATTTACCAAAAGTGTGAAGTTATGCTTCACAAAAACGTAGGAAAAGTGTCACGCAAAGCAGGTTGCTTGCGCTTACATTATTCGCTAAGATGGAGAGAGTTAAAGAGGTAGGGGGCAAGATGATGAACAACAAGGCGGGGCTTGCGCTAGTCCTTTTACTAACGCTACTAGTGAGCGCTTGCAGTAATTATACATTTAAAGAAGATATGAGTGTAGAGCTTGCGGATTTTAATCATACGAGCCAGCGCGGTGAAAAAGTAGGGCTTGAGGATTTAAAGGGCAAGCCATGGTTAGGTATGTATATTTTTACTAACTGTAATACGGTGTGCTTACCTATGATGGAAAACATGAAGGAAGTACAGGAGCGTTTTGTGCAAAAGGGGATTGAGGATTATGCGATTGTGGGCTTTTCAGTAGACCCAGCAAATGACTCACCTGAAGTGTTAACGGAGTATTTACGCCGTTACGAAATGCCCGATGACAGCAAGTGGCAGTTATTAACGGGCTATGATCAAAAATATATTGAGCAATATGCGTTTAAATCAACTAAACAATTAGTACGTGACGACCCAAACTCTGACCAAGTTACACATTCGGTTACTTTCTTTCTTGTAGACGAAACAGGCAAGATGGTGAAGAATTACAGCGGTTACTCAGAGGAGACAGACGGTGTACCAATCGATTTAATTGTGGAGGATATGGGCATGTTGATTGATGAGCGATTAACATCAAAAGAAGCGGCTGCGAAATAAGCAGGCCGTTTTTTTGTTGCCAACTTTTTTAAGCGGTGAGCCGTCTGTTAAAGGATATGTACGAAAAAGGAGCGCACGACAATGAAAAAATTACTGGCATTACTACTTGTAGTACTACTTACAGGTTGCTCTACTCAGCAACCAAGCTACAGCAATTTAGTGGATAAGGAGAGCCAAACGTTAGTAGCACAGGCTATGACCGAAGCGGGTATTAGTGAGGTAGCTGTAAAAGCTTTTTT